>NZ_BAAACP010000021.1:0-32205 GCF_039521565.1 Paraclostridium tenue | reverse complement strand
AAGAGCAGAATTTGTAAAGTTAGTAAACAAATACTTTGGATTTAATAACAAAGAAGATATAAAATTCTCTGATATAAATACAAATGATTGGTACTATAACGATATCTGCATAGCTAGCAAAGCTGGTTATATAAATGGATATGAAGATAAAACATTTAAGCCTAATAAAACAATAACTCGAGAAGAAGTTGCTAAAATACTTATACGTATAAAAAATCAACAAGATTTAAACTATGATAAATTAAATAAATATCCTGATAAAAATAAAGTTTCCAATTGGGCTAAACCATATATTGAAGGAGCTATAGAACAAGGATATTTAAAAGGTAATGATTTGGGATTTCTCAATCCTACAAATAATATAACTAGAGCAGAATCAATAACAGTATTATCAAGAGTAGCAAAAGAAAATCCTGAAATTAAAAATAAACCTCCTGTTATAACTTCAAATGAAAAATTAACACTTGAGGTTGGTCAAAAATTTGATACATCTATGTTAAATGTTAAAGTTTCTGATAAAGAAGATAAAAACTTAGATGTTCAGTATGAAGGAAAGGTTAATACTGATTTAGCTGGAGACTACACTATAACTATCACTGCAAAGGATAGTCAGGGATTAACAACTATCAAAAAAGTAACTGTAGTAGTAAAATCAAAACCGGAGCTTAAAAAAGAAATTAAAAATGAATCTCCAGTTATAACTGCAAAGGAAAAGTTAACAATAAAACAAGGTGATCTATTCAAATATAGTATGTTAAATGCTAAGGCTAAAGATGCAGAAGGAAGAAACATATCCAATTATATAGTTTATTCAGGAAAGGTAAATATCTCTAGAGCTGGTGAATATCCTATAGTTTTAACTGTTAAAGATGAAAAAGGAACAACTACCAGTCTAGAAGTTAAAGTAATTGTTGAATCAATAAATAAATTTATGCTACAAAAAATATTGGATAATAAAACAAGCAATATTAAAGTGCATAAAGATAATAATGGAACAATAGAAAGTTACGATATTTTTTCAAAAGGGGTCACTCCCCCAAATGATAATGAGTATACTATAGTAAATGAACTTGGATATAAAATCCCTGTTGCTCCATATAAACCCGGAATGGGTTGGTATGATGCCAATAAAACTCATGATGGAGATGTGTTATTTTGTTCTGGAGCCGCAGCATCAAATATGTTAAATTGGTGGATGGATCAAAATTCTGATTACATAAATAGATATTTAGATTTACATGGAGAAAATTCAACGTGTATCAATAAAAAATTTGGAATTTCTCAAAATGCAACTATTTCTAACTTTAGAAAAAATCCGGATTATATATTTAGATATATTACACAATGCTTTAAAGTTTCAAATAGCACAGGTATATATCCTGATAAAGCTCTATTTTGGTTCTTAAATGGTCATGATTTAAATTGTAAATTTGATTTAAATAAAACTGATACTCGTGGTGGATTTTTCTCTGATGTATTTAATGATCATAGTAGTATAATAGATCAGATAAGATGTTCATACTTTTCAGATTTAAATTACTATTTGTTAAATACTCTACCACAAAATAAGGGTATTGGAATATCTTACGAAACATTTGGAAGTGGCGGAGCTAGTCATATAGTATCTTTATGGGGAGCTAAATTTGACCCAAATGGTAATATTCTTGGAGTATTTGTCACAGATTCAAATGATGGAGACTTATTAATTGATAGTAAAAGTAAAAATGCTTATGGTATGATATACATGAATACAGTTAAAGAGTCCAATACTGGAAAAGTTAGATTAACTAATAAAGTTACGCCTAACGGAAGTATAGGATCTCGAGTTCTAGATTTATATACACTTGATACAGGTAAAACAATTTGGGAAGATTACTTTAAATCTATAAATTCAAAAAATTAATATTTTCAAATATACTTATTAGTCTATGAATATAAAATCATAGCCTTTCTTTATCAAGGCTACTAGTAAAAATAAAACCTTTTAACTTTTATAAAATTTTAAAATTCTTAAATCAGTATATAAAAAGCCCTTAGAATTTACTTATTTAAATTCTAGGGGCTTTAATTTTACTATAAATATTTTATAAAATAAATAATTAATTTAATATATAAATTATTGTACATATACAACAACTACATCAGAGTTAGAATTTCCATAACTATCTGTTGCAGTTATTACCACTGGATATCTTCCAGGTCTATTTACATCAACTTTTGATGAGTATTCTATAGAACTAGAAATATCATTTCCTAATAAATCTTTAGCAGTAGCTCCTAACATTTTATAGTCAAATTTATCTCCTAGCTTTAAAAATATATCTTTAGATGAATATTCTATTGATGGTAAAAGTTCTCTATTAATAGAACTTCTAACAAAAACAACAACTTCATTTTCAGAATGTCTTCCTTCGGAATCTGTAGCCATAGCTGTTATTATATACTTTCCTGGTACATTAGTATCTACATATCCAACATACTCAACTTTTAATTGTTTCCCGTTTTTATCAAAAGCATCAGCTTTTAATACTTCATCTAAGTTAGTATTATCCCAATCGGAACCTCTTGCTATGTTAAATTCAACCTCAGGTATAAATATAAATGGCTTTCCATTATAATTTTTATCTTTTGCATACGGTGGCTCTAAAGTATCATCAGGATTAATCGGATGTTCATTATCTGGATTAACTGGATATTCATTATCATCTACATATACAAGAACTAAAAGTGTAGATACTAATCCTTTGCTATCTTTTGCACTTATAAATACCGGGTATCTACCTTCTTTGCTTGTATCAACATTTCCTTTATAAGTTATAGTATTAGATATATCATTTCCATCTACATCAGATGAAGATGCGTCTAACATTTTATAATCAAAATTACTACCTTTTTTTATCACTAAATCCCTAGATATTATTTGAGGATAAAGATGTCTATTTTTTGCATGTGAAGGATCTTCAATATAAACATAAGCTTCTTTAGTAGTAGTTCTACCTTCATCATCTGTAGCTGATACCTTTACTGTATAATATCCTGGAGAATTAGTATCTACATTCCCTTCATAATGAACTTCAAGTGGTTTATGATTTTTATCAAAAGCATTAGCATTTATCCTATCCTTACTATTCCAAACCTCACCCTTTAATAAGTGATAACTTACTAAGTGGTAATTTAAAACAGGATATTCATCCTTATTATCTATCTTAGGCTGAACAAGTTCATTGTTATCTTGTTCTTTTACAACTGGTTTAACGACATCTTCATTATCTAAAACCGGATTAGCAACAACCTTATTTTCTATTCTAGATAATAAAGTAACTGATTCAGCTCTTGTTATACGACTTGTAGGACGAAGATTTTTTAAATTATCACCTTTTAAATATCCATTTTCTATAGCCCCTTCTATGTAAGGTTTTGCCCAATTAGAAACTAGATGTTTATCTGGGAAAGTATTTAATTTGTCATATGTATCATCTTGTTGATTTTTTATACTAACGATTATTTTAGCTGCTTCTTCTCTAGTAATAAGGTTATTCGGTCTAAATGTATTATCTTCATATCCATTTATGTATCCTGCTTTAATTGCTATACAAACATCGTTGTAATACCAATTTTTTTGGTTTATATCTTTAAAATTTGAAATACCTTTATCTTCAAATCCAAAATACTTGTTAACTAATTTTACAAACTCCGCTCTTGTAATTTGATTGTCTGGTCTAAATGTATTATCTTCATATCCATTAGCATATGAATTTTGTATAAATTGAGAAATCTCTTTATGAGCCCAATGCCCATTAATATCGTTTACTTTATTGTCTGCATGTACACTTAATGTAGTTGAAAGAATCATTCCTAAAGCTACTGTACTTATCAAGTTTTTTTTCATAAAAACCTCCATAAATAAAATTTTGTTCGTCACGTTCTGTATTATTATATCATATTTTGTAGAAAATCGTCAGTTTATTCATAAAAAATAGATAATTTTTAAAAATCAAAATAAATATTTTTTTGAAATTTATTTTTTATTTAAATCATAGTTTGATATCTAACTAAAAGTTTTAAGTATTTAAACTAATAAAAAATTACTATATATGATAATTAATATAATGCATCCTATACTTTAATTAATTTATATATTTTTTTATTTCATAAGTTTAAATATATAGAATTATCTTAACATTCAAATCAAAATAAAAGTGAAAATTGGACTAAGATTAGCATATTAGGGAGTAAAATGTGAATTTTGTCTAAAATATTATTAAAAATGTCCTTAAAATCATTCATTGATTCTAAGGACATTAATTTTAATTATAAATAATATATAAAATTTTAAAAACTAATTAATTTAATATATTTGTTTTATTAGGAAACAAGCATCCAGTTATACAAGAAAAACTCTCCTAAAACAGCTAATGTAATATATATAATAGCCTCGTTTTTAGATATAGAAACAGTCATTTTATTTGTATTAATGTTAGTTTCATTTTTATTATTATCTTCATTTTTAGATAGAAAAACATATTTTTCACTTATACTATTAAATAAATTACTTACACATACCCATATGAAATATCCCAAAATAGCACCTAAAGAGTTCATCATTAAGTCATCAATATCTGTAGCTCTATGGTTGAATAATTGACAAATCTCAATTGCTAATGAAAAACCTAATCCAGTATAAAATACTTTAACAGTATTTCTAAACTTTTCCCAAATCAAAGGAAGTAAAAATCCTAAAGGCATAAACATAATAATATTTAAAATATACGTCCTAATACCCTCTGAGTTAAATGGTATTAAATTTATTTCTTCTATTCTAATAATTTCACCATATTGCCCTATATCCCATACACTACCAATTCCAGCTACACTAAATGCTAAGTAAATATAAATTAAGAAAATATAGACCCATATTAAATGTGATGTTAAATATGTTTTTTCTTTTAAATTTCCCGGTTTTATAGCTATTATTTGATATATTAAACAAGGTATGATTACACAAAGAAGTGGATAAATAATCGATATAATCATAAATTATCTCCTCTCAAAATTTAATTTGTTTTCTACTATGATAATAGCATTGTTTTAGCTTTATAAATCTTAAGATTTTCTTACTTTTTCTAAAAATCTCTAGATTCTATTTGAGAATATTATTATAAATAGTTTGATTTATAATATTTTTAATTAAAAATTGTATCAAAACTATAAATCAACAAACAATAAAAATAACTTAATTAAAAATATATTATAATGAGAGGTAAAATAATGTTTAAGCCTAAAAGAGTTATATTTGAAAAAGGAACATTAGACACAGATATAGGTAAAAATATTTATAACAAAGTAAAAAACAATCCAAATATTGAAATTATAAATACTAGTTCTAATAAAATTAAAAGTAATATCCCTGGAAATAATTTATATGAACAATATAGGTCTGGAAAAGAAACATTAGTTGTGGGATTTCGTAAAGGTTTAAAATTTCAAACATGTAAACCATCAGCAAACTATCAATTACCATTAGTTAGTGGATGTATGGGAAGATGTGAGTATTGTTACTTAAATACGCAATTAGGTGACAAACCATTTGTAAAAGTATTTGTCAACACAGATGATATTTTAAAAAAAGCAAAACAATATATAGATGAAAGGTTGCCAGCTATAACTATATTTGAAGGTGCAGCAACATCAGACCCTGTTCCACTTGAACCTTATACTAATTCTCTAAAACAAACTATAGAATTTTTCGGTAAAGAGGAAAAAGGAAGATTTAGATTTGTAACTAAATATAATGATGTAGATAGCTTACTAGATTTAAATCACAATAATCATACTGAAATTAGATTTAGTATAAATACACCTAGAATAATCTCCACTCATGAACACCATACAGCATCTGCTGACAAAAGAATTGAAGCTGCAATTAAGCTTTCACAAGCTGGATATAAAATAGGTTTTATAATAGCACCAGTATTTCTTTATGAAAATTGGCAGGATGAGTATAGAGAGTTGATTAAAAGTATAAAAGAGAAACTACCTAAAGACTTTAATGAACAAATTATATTTGAAGTTATATCCCATAGATACACAACTAAGGCAAAAAATAGAATACTTGAAATATTCCCTGAAACTACTTTACCTATGGAAGATGAAGATAGAAAATTTAAATATGGTCAATTTGGATATGGAAAGTATGTCTATACTAAAGAACAATTAGCCCAAATGAAAGATTTTTTCCTTTTGGAAATAAAAAATGTATTTCCTAATAGTATTATAAAGTATGTAATTTAATAATTATTAATTTAAAATAAAAAGAGTAATAATTTAAATGATTTCTCACTAAATTTATTACTCTTTTTTCTATTAATATCTTTATTAATATTTTAATTTTTATTTTAAACCCCTTCTTTTCAAATAAAGAATTCTATCAACTCATTTTTATATTAAGTACACGTCTTTTTCATAATATGTACCCCATAGTTTAAAATTCAATATATACTTAATTAAAAATTAGCCTTTAAAGTAAATTTGGATATAACTTTGTAATAATACTAATATAAAAATTTTCGTTTTTTCTTATTAATTACAAATCCTTCTATAAAAAGAAACACACATATTATTATACATATTATCACTAAGGTTCTAAAAGATATATTAAAAAACAATTCATCCAGAATTAAAAAGCTACTCAAAATAATTAAAGTTATTCCATTAATAAAATACATCTTAGAAAATAATTTTATATATCCATCTTTATCTTTTATATTTCTTTCAGGATCCCATCCTAATTCATTTATATTCTTAGTCTTACTTAATCTTTGTCCAGAATATATAATCCAAAGCCCTGTTAAAATTCCTAAAATATCCATTTATATTTCCTCCCTTAATATAATTCACATTATATCAAATATATAAATTAATCTTTTAAATTTGGACTAAAATCTATAATTTATGGACTAAAATTTAAATGATTCATAAAATAAAGGATTTTAAAATTTAACCTCTAATTTTAAATAAACATTAAAACTTATTTTAAACATAATTACATCAAATAAAAGGAGATATAAACTATGAAAACTAACACTTGTGTATTTTGTAAAATAATAAATAAAGAAACCCCTTCAAACATTATATATGAAGATGAACTAATATGTTGTTTTTTAGACATAGATCCAATAAATGAAGGACATGTACTGATAGTACCTAAAAATCATTATCATAACATAGATGAAATAGATGATAAAATACTACTTAAAATTATGCAATTATCTAAAAAAATCACAAAAACACTAAACAAAGTTTACAACTGTGATGGCTACACCATGATGCAAAATGGAGGAATCTTTACTGATTTTGGACACTTTCATATGCATATATTTCCAAGATATAAAAACGACCAATTCGGATGGACCTGCAAAGAACTTACAAACCCTGAAAACCTTGAAAATGTAAAAGAAAAGCTCCAATCCCAATTAAAATCTATAAAATAGAAAAATAATTAACTTATTTATTTTAATTTTAAACTCTATTAAATTAAATTGTTAATTCGATACATAAAATAAAGTTGCCTTATAAGACAACTTTATTTTTGCTATTTTACAGTATAAGAAATCTAGTTTTTAATAGCCACAATCATCAATTTCCCAATTGCTTTTTTTATTATCTCTTATCAATACCCATTGACAATCTGTATATGTGGAATTTGACTCTAGAACAGGATTATCACCAGAACCATCAACATCAAAATTTGATAATAGAATAATAACATTTTCTGAACTAACACCATTTACTGAGCCTTGTCCATTTTTTAAATAAACATCAACTAAATAATTAGATTTTTCTTCGTCATACCATATCTTTGTTAAAGTAGATGCTGGAAAACTAAAATTATTTTTGACACAATCTATAGCCTCATTTATCTCAGCTTTGGAAAATTTAGTAGATTTACTAATATCAATTTTAATGTCCTTAGATATTTTCTCTTGATTACAAGCAACTAATGAAAATATTGATAAAATTAAACACAATGATATAATAAATTTTTTCATAAACAGTTCCCTCCCTTTAAAGACTGTACTTTGGTCTTTGTGTGAATCTAAACTCCCCTTTTAAACAAACTTATCATTAAACAAACTTATTCCCGATAAAAAACATATTCCTCCCGAAAGAAATAATCTTAACCAATTCATAGAAAGCCAAAATTCACCCCCAAGTACTACATCAGGAGACGTATTAAACTCATCAACATAAATTGCTAAATTCCAAAATAGTTTAAGAGATATTATTAAGCAAATAAAACTTAATACAAATATACTTATTTTTAAAGTTTTTTCTTTCATATTCTCTACCCCATTTCATTTATAAATTAGATTTTTAAGAATGCCCTACAATAATTATAAATTATAAAAGCATATAATTTAAAGAAAATTCAAAAAAAAGGAGGAATTTTAACTATATACAAAGAATAAAAACCATTAAAGCTCTATAAAAATACAAAAATGGGGGATGAAAAATTGTATAAACTAGACATTCGTGAAGATTTTTACCTAAATGATGAAAAGGTAAAAATAATATCAGGTGCTCTACACTACTTTAGAGTAGTACCTGAATACTGGGCTGATAGACTTGAAAAACTAAAAGCCCTTGGATGTAACACAGTAGAAACTTACATACCGTGGAACTTCCACGAAGTAAAAGAAGGTGTCTTTGAATTTGAAGGTGCAAAAGACATAGCAAAATTTACTAAACTAGCACAAGATCTTGGACTTTATGTAATTTTAAGACCTAGCCCATATATCTGTGCAGAATGGGAATTTGGTGGACTTCCAGCATGGCTTTTAAAACATCCTAATATTCGCGTTAGAAGTAACTGCGAAATTTTCTTAAATGCTGTCGACAAATACTACAAAGAATTATTTAAAATTATCTATCCGTTACAATCAACTCAAGGTGGACCTGTCATAATGATGCAAATTGAAAATGAATACGGCTCCTTTGGTAATAACAAAACTTATTTAAAAAACTTAAAAAATATGATGATTAAATATGGATGTGAAGTTCCATTATTTACATCTGATGGTGCTTGGAGAGAAGTTCTAGAAGCAGGAACTATACTAGATGAAGACATTTTACCAACAGTAAACTTTGGCTCTCGTACAAAAGAACAATTTGGTTATTTTTCAGAATTTTTAAAACAAAACAATATAAAAAGGCCTTTAATGTGTATGGAATTTTGGCTTGGTTGGTTTAGCAACTGGGGAGATGAATTTAAAAGAAGAGATGCAGATGATGCTGCCCATGAACTAAAAGAAATACTTGATATGGGTCATGTTAACTTTTATATGTATCATGGTGGAACAAACTTTGGATTTTATAATGGATGTTGCTATCGTGATGAAATACGTCCACAAACTACAAACTACGACTACGATGCTTTGTTAAATGAACATGGTGAGTTTACTGATAAATATTATAAATTTAAAGAAGTAATTAAAAATTATACTGACATCCCTGAAGTTAAGTTTAGTACAGTTATAAACAAGGTTTCTTACAATGATATAAAACTTAAAAACAAAGTTAGCCTATTCTCTACTTTAGACAAACTTGCAAAACCTATATACAACGAAGAAACTTTAAATATGGAAGCTCTTGACCAAAATTACGGATATATACTATACCGTTCTAATATTGGTAAAAGAAATGACTTAGAAAGATTTAAGTTAGTTGGAATGGATGATAGAGCTCAAGTATTTATAAATGAAAATTATCACTCTACTTTATACAAAGAAAAGTTTGTAAGCCAAAATCAAACTCTATCTTTAGATAAAGAAGATGACAATATACTAGATATTTTAGTTGAAAACGTTGGAAGAATAAATTATAGCCCTAACTTACTTTCACCAACTCAAAGAAAAGGTATAAAAGGTGGAGTAATGATTGATATACATCTTCATATGGGATGGAATCATTACTGCTTAGAACTTGCTAATATAGATAAGGTTGATTTTAGTGGATATTATAAAGAAAACACACCAGCATTTTATGAATATGAATTTGAAGCAAACGAAATTGGAGATACATTCTTAAATACAGAAGGCTTTGGAAAAGGTGTCGCGTTTATAAACAACTTCAACTTAGGAAGATTTTGGGATATAGGTCCTACTAATTATTTATACATACCTGCTCCGCTAATTAAACCTGGCTTAAATAAAATAGTTATCTTTGAAACAGAAGGAAAATACAAAGAAACTATATCTTTAGACGATAAACCTAATTATTTATAATTTAAGTTTATATTAATTTATTATTTTGGGAAGGAGATTTATAATGGTTTTAAAAAAATTCATGAAAAAATCAATTTTAGCAAGTACTTTAATTACATCAATATTTGCATTTACGGGATGTAGTTCATCAGGGGATAGCGATAAAATTTCACTAAGATATTCAATATGGGATAATACTCATAAAAAAGCAGTTGAAACTTTAATACAAAACTACGAAAAAGAAAATCCAAATGTAGATATACAATTAGAAATAATTTCAAATGGTGATTATTGGACTAAGATGGAAACTGCTGCTGCTGGTGGTTCTGCTCCAGATATATTCTGGGTAGATGCTAGAAGATTTGGTACATATGCAAAATCAGGTATGCTTGTAGGAATGGATGATTATATAAAAGAAAATAAAATTGACATGAGCCAATACCTAGAAAGTATAACAGGAATATATAATTTTGATGGAAAACAATATGCAATGCCAAGTTTCTGGGATGATACTGTACTTTTATTAAATACAAAAATGATGGAAAAATACGATATAGAGAAACCTAAGAAAGATTGGAATTGGCAAGAAATGATAACTTGGTTAGAAGGTGCAAAAGCTAAGTTACCAAAAGATATTTATCCATTTACTTCAAATACAGTAGAATATACTCAACTTGGAATATTTAATGGTGTAGCTTTAGCTGGTGGACAAATTATAACTGAAGATAAGACTAAAGCTTTAATAGATACTCCAGAAACTAAAAATGGATATAAAACTTATCTTGATTTAGTAAAAAGCGACTTACACAGCCCATTTGATGTAACTGTTGAAACAGGTGCAGGTACGTTATTTAAATCAGAAAAAGCCCTAGCTTACCAAGCAGGTTCATATTCACTTTTAACATATTCAGATAAAGAGCAAGCTCAAGTTGCAGGAAACTTTGAAATATATCCAGTTCCTGCTATAAAAGAAGGTGTTAAAACTAAATCTGTAATACATGGTGTTGGAAATGTTATATCTGCTAACTCTAAACACCCAGATGAAGCATTTAAATTTATAAACTATATGTCTAGTGAAGAATCTATGAAAACTTATACAGAATTAGCTCTAGTTTCTCAATCTCATAAAAATGTTCAAGACTTATATGGTGATGTAATGAAAGAAAAAACTGGTCTTGATGTAAGTGTAGTATATGACGTTGCAAAAGACGCAATGCCACTTCCAAATAGTATAGATACAGCTAAATGGGATAAGATTATAGTTGATAATATAAGTTCATATGTTCAAGATAAACAATCTTTTGATGATATGATTAAAAATACTCAAAAAGGTATGCAAGAAGTTTTAGATAAAGAAAATAAAGGTAAATAATAAATAAAGGGTTGTTTCAAGTAATTATAAACTTTGAAACAACCCCTTTTAAATTTTAATTTATTTCACTTTGTATTTATTGTATATAATTTTATAAGTTAAAATCAAAGCAACTACTACAAATAATACAAGTATTGCCATAGTTATACTTCCAAACTTTTCTCCTAATATTGGAATTAATAAAAATGATAATCCATAACAAATCCACATAATTCCATTAGCTTTATTGTATGCCTTAACATCACTTATTTCGTCACTACTTACAGTGCTTCCCGCCCAAAAATGCATAGGAGTTTTTCTTTTTAATGAATATATACCTAAACAAACAAAAACAAAAGTTGATGGCATAATACTTGTATATACAGTTAGGTTATCTTTAGATTCATATAAAAATTTTTCCTCATTAACTTTTAAATTTTCTTTAATATTATATTTATTTATTAAATCATTATAAGTTTTTACTGTTTCATTGCTTTCTTTATCATTGTATATAACCATCTTTCCTTTACTTATAATTTTTATATATGGTTTACTTTTATTGTAAACATATACTGATGCTTTTTTATCTCCATCTACCTGACAAATTGCTCTTGTATAAGCAAAAGTATTAGTTCCATTAATTTTATTTCCAATATGAACATCTTCTAAAAGCTTAACACTTTCAATATCTTCTATTTTTATTGACTCTCCATTAATTGTTATTTTATCTTCTTTAAACTTCATTTTATGACCTGTAGTATCCATATTTAAAAATACTACCAAAAATACAGTCATAACTATCATAATGCCTGCTACTATTTTTTGAGCCTTACCCATATAATATCTCCCTTTATACAATATTTTTAATATATTATATCAGTTTGACTTTAATATATATGTCGTTTTGTGGATTATATATAATAAAAAAATGAGGACCCTATTTATTCCTCATTTTTCATATATCTTTTTAGTTTATAATTTTTCAACTACAGAAAGATATAAATTAGCAAATTCTCTTTCATCTATAATTTCATAGTCAATATGCTTACCTAATTCTTTAATCATATTTTCTTTACTTTTTTCAACAGCTTCAACTAACTCCTCTGTTAAAGTTCCAAGCATAACTAAATAAACACTATTACTACTGTATTCTCTTAAACATCTTTCTAAATCTCTTATTGTATCTTCTACATTAATCTCTCCGCTATAATTTTTACAAATTACAGGAATTTCTATTGGTTTAGAATTTAATATAGGATTTTTAATTTCTAATAAAATATCCCAATCATCTTTAAGCTCTCTAATTATAACATCAGCTCCATCTATAGCACTAAATACCTTTGAAACTAATATATCAAAATCTTTTGATTTCCAATCGTTAGCTAATAATTTTACAACATCGGATACTAGTTTTTCATGTGTTTTTTCAAGTTCTATTTGTAAAATAGATTTCACATTAAAATCTGGTTCTTCCCAAATTTTATGAACTATAAAATAATTTATTTCTTCTATAGTATCTTCATTGTATATTTCATAATGACTGCCTCTTTTTGTCATATCATGTTTAAATATTTTACTATTGTAATTTGAATCTATATTCACTTCATTGTTTGTTATAGGTTTACAATAAATTATATGATTAAAGTCATCTTGTTCTCCATCAAAATCATATATACTACCATTAACTTCAACTACCTTTACCACCATAAATTTACGAAGTGGTCTTTCTAATTGAACTATCAATACATCATCTTTTTTAAGTTTTTCTAAGATAAACTTAGCCTTTCTCCAAGCTATTTTTTCTTCATCTGTCTTTTCTTTTTTATTTGCTAAAACTCTTAAATCATTTCCCTTTTTGCTCCATCCAAATCTCAATCTACCTTGCCTGATTTCATCAATCATCCAATCTTTTTTACCACTGTTTAAAGCTAATATTTTGTAGTAATTTACCATATCCATATCCCCTTTTATATATGTATTTCTATTTACTTATAATAATATCACTTTATATTGATTTGAATATGGTTTTTAAAAATGTTCATTTTTTCAAAATTTTTTTATTATTATAATGATTCTTTATAAAAATAAAATTCAAAACCCTAAGCAGTATTTTTCTACCTAGGGTTTTTATTTATTTTTATTAAGCGGCTTCTGATGATGAATCATCATCATCTTCAACAAGACTACTTAACTTCTTATCAAATATAAATAATGCTGCAGCTGCAACAAACATTATAATTGGAATTGTAGTGTAAACTTTAATCATATTAAATTGAAGAGTAAAATCATAAATATATCCATATCCTTTACCAGCTAAGAAAGTGGCAAATGTCCATACTCCCATTAAAACAGCTAGCATTTTCTTAGGTGCATACTTACTTACAAATGAATTTCCAAGTGGTGAGAAAAACATCTCTCCTAAACTTAAAAGCACTGCAAATGCAATCAACCAACCTATACTAGCTTTAAATGCCTCAGAAGCTCCTATTCCTCTTGAAAACTCAGCTCCAACAAGCATAAAAAATGAAAATCCTAAAAATATTAATCCAAAAGCAGTCTTTTTAAACAAACTCATATCCCCTTGTGGTCTTTTAGAAAGTTTTAACCAAAGTCCAGCAAGAACTGGTCCTAATGCTATACAAACTAAACCATTTAAAGAGTCAAACCAAACAATAGGAACTTCAAATCCTCCAATATTTAAATCCACATATAATTTACCATAATCATAAACTGCAAGATAAGCTAAATACCAAAATACCCAGAAAAGTACAGAAAATACAGATACAAGTATTATAGCCCAAACTCTTTTTTTCTCAATAATTGTTAAAGGAGTTTTGTCTTTAGTTTCAACTTTCTCAGCAACTACTCCTTCTTTGAATGGTCTTTTTCCTGCATTACCTAAAAATCTCCATCCTATAATAAACCATATCCCACCTATTACGCATAAAATTGATGCAACTAAAAAACATTGAGAAAATCCAAGTACTCCATTATGAGCAAATGTTTTCGCATATAATATACCAACCGCTGTAGTTCCTACAAAAGACCCTATATTAACAAAAGAATATTGTACTGAAAAGGCTGCATCTAGTTTTTCTTTATCATCAAATAATTGTCCAGCTACAGCTGAAACGTTACCTTTAAAAAATGCAGTCCCAATTGAAACTAAAGCTATCATAATACCTATCATTAAAGTTGAATCAGCTATTGAACCTAAATAATAGCCTATTGCCATAATAAACATTCCAAAAGGTATAGTATATCTAGCTCCTATCCATCTATCTGATATGTACCCCCCAATTATTGGTGAAAGATATGTAAATGCAACAAGGTCAGCTTGCATCTTTGCAGCCTCTCCTCTACTTATACCAAGACCTCCTGTTAGTACAGTTGCAGTAAGAAATGCATAAATTAAAAACTTTGAAGAATAATATGCTGCTCTCTCAAATGAGAAAGTCGTTGCACAAAAATAAAATCCTAAAGGAAACTTATTCTTCTTCTTTTCTACTGTTGTACTCATAACCCTAAACCCCTTTCGATTGTGATAGTAATTTTTATGTATATCATTATCCAAATTCTTTCTTTTGAAAGATATGGTGATATTTATATAAATCGTTTTCTTGAAATATTTACATCCTTCTTTTTTATTTCTTCCCTCAAGGTAAATGGTAGCACAACGCATATTCACACGCAATACATTTTTAGAGTAATTTCGATATTATATTTTTTATTTCTACGAATTTTTACATAAACTTTATATTCTAAAATAAAAAAATCTGTACCAAATTATATTTGATACAGATTATATATTTTAACTTATACCTCTGAGTAATTATACATTCTTTCATAAGCTAGTGCTAAAGTTATCATTATTTTAGGATATAATGCCATAATTAATGGTGTCATAATACCTAATAATATTAATATCATAGTATAATTTAGCGCATTAACTGCATGGTAAAAAATCAAAACTCCAAATAGTAATAGTACTCCTTGTGGAATAAATCCAAACATTAACTTAAATGATTTAATTCTATTTTTTTTCATGACAGTCCTGTAAGTTTTAAATATATCTTTCTTATTAAAATTATTTTGATTATCTAATGCAATAAATGGAAGTATAAATGTTTCTGAGAAAATAATAACATTTATACTAAATATGAAAAATACAAGAAAAACAGTAGATATCAACATAAAGTAAAATTGTACTTTAAAAGAAACACTACCACTATTACTTGAAATCTCTGCTAATAAGCTAAATGCTCCCACTAAAACTATTGCAGAGATTAAGATTCTTATTAAATTTAAAACTGTATACCATAAAGATTGAATTGCAAAACTTATCAATTTAGCAACTAAATATTTATCTATTAAGTTAAGTCTAGATTTTATTGATTCTTTATTAAAAGGTTCATTTCTTATCAAATCTAGCGATAAAGAGCACAATATAAAATCAGAAAATAAAGTAACAATCATCAGACTTATTCCTATACTCATCATATCTAACAATTGCTTATATCCCATATATTCCCCACCATCTAACTTAATAGATTTCATTATAATGCCTACAATATTTTTTATTATTGGATTTAGTATAATAAATAATATTGCCATAAAAATCATCGTTATAAAAAATGTTTTATTCACTACATTTTTATTATTTTTTATTATTTCTTTCCCCTTTAAACGTAATTCTTTATTTCCCATTTAACCCCTCCCTATATTTTACATTTATAATATATCGTATAATTGTATTAAAGTAAATAATTCAAAATTAAAGATATTTAAATAAAATAAAAAATGCTAACCGAAGTTAGCGAAGGATGAATATATAAGCTTAAGCGATATTTACATATTAATCCAAGCGCCCCCGATTAGCATCTAATTTAAATTATTAATTTATATACAATGTTTTAATTCATGATCATATCCATCATTTAAATTTAAGCTTTCCATAGATTTTGCACTAACAACATCCACACCAGTTCCTAAAACATCCTTAACAATAACATCTCCAACACTAACTGGAGCATTAACCTCAACATTATCTAAAAGCTTCATAATATCAAACATAAGCTCCTTAGGAACAGAATCATTAGTCTTAACAGGAAGTAAATTTAAATAACCGCCATTTAACTTAACAGTAGTAGTTATAACCCTTCTAGGATTTGTAACTTCCTCTACTCCATATTTTGCTCCTCTTTTACAAGTGTTTCCTTCAACCTTATATTCACCATTAACCTTACTAACAACTAAAGAACATCCCATTGGACAAACAGTACAAGTAATATTTCTCATAACTAAGCCTCCTCAACACTTACAGTTATATTTCCTTTAATATCCTTAAATAAATCTTTACTAATTTTTATATTTTCCATCTCTGAAGGTATCATATGAAGTCTTTTCTTTTCTAAAATTACCTTGTCATCACTTTTTACAACCAACTTTTTATTTTTATAAATTTGTCTAACTCTCATAAATAAGTTAACATCTTCATCACTATCTACATTTACACTTTGTGGAACTATATATATAATTCCTTCTCCTGCAACAGTTTTTACTTCATTACCTTTATTTAACTTATTTAAAGAATAAAGTGCTGCATTTTTACCTGCTATCTTACTTTCTTTAGTAACAAAGTCAACTAAATCATGAACATGAACAACATTACCACAAGCAAACACTCCATCTACATTAGTAGCCATAGAATTATTAACTATAGGTCCACTAGTTTTTTTATCTAAATTAACTCCAGCTTCAACACTTAACTCATTTTCTGGTATAAGTCCTACTGATAAAAGCACTGTATCGCAACTTATGTATTCTTCTGTTCCTTTTATAGGATTTCTATTTTCATCTAACTTACAAAGAGTAACTCCTTTAACTCTTTCTTTTCCATCTATGTGAGTTATTCCAGTGCTTAGCATTAAAGGTATATCAAAGTCATCTAAACACTGAACTATATTTCTAGTTAAACCACTTGAATGTGGATTTATTTCAACTACAGCTTTTACCTTAGCTCCTTCAAGTGTCATACGTCTTGCCATTATAAGCCCTATATCTCCAGAACCATATATAACTATTTCTTTTCCTACCATATAACCTTCCATGTTAGAAAGTCTTTGAGCTGCACCTGCATTATAAACTCCTGCTGGTCTATACCCTGGTATGTCTATTGCTCCTCTTGTTCTTTCTCTACATCCCATAGCTAAAACTATTGCATCTGCTTTTATATTTATTATTCCTTCTTCACCTAAAGCTTCTATAGTCTTATCTTCACTTATATTTAAAACCATTGTATTTAACATATAGTCTATTTTTTCTTCTTTAACCATTTCAATAAATTTATGAGCATACTCAGGTCCAGTTAATTCTTCTTTAAATTCATGTAATCCAAAACCATTGTGTATACATTGATTAAGTATACCACCTAGTTCTCTATCTCTTTCTATTATAAGTACATCTTTTGCACCATTTCTTTTAGCTTCAACTGCTGCACCTAAACCTGCAGGTCCTCCTCCAACAACTACAACATTATATTTCAACTAACTCACCTCTTAATTCTTTTGATTTTCCTACTACTGCATTAGAGTTTTCATAGTCTTTTAATACATCTTCAACATCTATATTAAGTTCCCTAGCTAATATTTCTATTACCTTAGGTCCACAAAATCCACCTTGGCATCTTCCCATACCTGGTCTAACTCTTCTTTTTACTCCATCAACTGTTCTAGCTCCACATAATGAATTTATTGCATCTACAATTTCACCTTCTGTTACACTTTCACATCTACACACTATTTTTTTGTATCTTGGATCTTTTTTCATTATTTCTTCTTTTTCTTCTTGGCTCATTTTTATAAAAGGTTTGTTTTTCTTTCTTTTCGGTTTAAAGTTTAATTTTTCATTTAAATCTAAACCTTCTTCTTTAAGAATTTCTACAACGTATTTTGCAACTGCTGGTGCTGATGCAAGACCAGGGGATTCTATACCACCAACATTTATAAAGTTTTTACATTTATCTGAAGCAAATATCATGAAATCCCCTGTATTTGGAGTTGCTCTAAGACCTGCAAAACTTGTTATTGTTTTTCTAAAATCTATATTTTCGATAGTTTTTCTTGAACTGTTTACTATTTCACTTATTCCTTCTCTTGATGTTGATATATCTTCTTTGTCATCAACAACCGTAGCATTTGGTCCAACTAATAAATTTCCATGTACAGTTTGAGTAACTAAAACACCTTTTCCTTTTTCACTTGGACATTGGAATAAAACATGATTTGCAATTTTACCTTCACTCTTATCTAATATCTTATATTCACCTTTTCTAGGTATTATAAAGTATTCATCTCCACCTATCATGTTGTTTATTTTATCAGCATAAACTCCTGCTGCATTTATAACGTATTTAGCTTTTATATCATCTTTATTTTTTATTTTTATATTAAAATAATCATCTATCTTTTCTATATCTATAACCTCTGATTCTAATTTTAAATCTACTCCGTTTAACATAGCATTTTCCATAAGCGCTATATTTAAATTGAAAGGGCAAACAATTCCTGCACTTTCACAAAGTAGAGCACCAACCACATCTTTATTAACATTAGGTTCAATCTCTATTACTTCTTCTCGGTTTAATATTTTTAACCCGGTAGCTTTATTTTCTAATCCTCTTTCATATAAAGCTTTTACATGTTCCATTTCTTCTTCATCAAATGCTAAAACTAAAGAACCTATTTGTTTAAAATCTACATCTAAATCATCACATAAATCTTTGTATAAACTATTTCCTTTAACATTTAGTTTAGCTTTTAAGCTACCAACTTTCGCATCATATCCACCATGTACTATAGCACTGTTTGATTTAGTAGTTCCTTGGCAAACTTCAACACCTTTTTCTATTACTACAGTTTTCAAATTATATTTTGATAATTCCCTTGCTATAGAACTACCACTTATACCTGCACCGATTATTGCTATATCATACATAATTTTGCCTCCTTGAAAAAAAATAGAGAGACCCCCCTATACATTGTAT
Source organism: Paraclostridium tenue (assembly GCF_039521565.1). NCBI lineage: Bacteria > Bacillati > Bacillota > Clostridia > Peptostreptococcales > Peptostreptococcaceae > Paraclostridium > Paraclostridium tenue. Next base: position 12,548 of record NZ_BAAACP010000021.1, on the reverse strand, counting down.
AGAAGGCTCTCTCATCTCTTAGCCATAATATTTCATTTTTAATCTTTTTTAAATCGTTTTCCTAACTTGTAACTCTATTGTATCATAAACAATTTTATTTGTCATTAATTTTTTACACTTGCTAATTCTTTTTCGAATTCTTCATCTTCTTTAGCCCATAAAAGTGATCTTTCTACTGCTCTTTTCCATCCTTTATATAGTACTTTTCTCTTTTCTTCACTCATATGTGGTTCAAATTCTCTTTCTATTGTTACAGATTTCTTTATGTCTTCTTTATCTTTATAAAATCCTACAGCAAGTCCTGCAAGATATGCCGCTCCCATTGCAGTAGTTTCAAGAACCTTAGGTCTATTTATATTAACATTTAGTATATCTGATTGAAATTGCATCAAGAAGTTATTAGCACTAGCTCCACCATCAACTTTAAGATTTTTAAGATTAAGCCCTGAATCTTCTTGCATAGCATTTAATACATCTTTAACTTGATATGCAATTGACTCTAATGTAGCACGAACTAAGTGAGCTCTATTTGCCCCACGAGTAAGTCCCATAATACATCCTCTAGCATACATATCCCAATAAGGAGCTCCAAGTCCTGCAAAAGCTGGTACTACATACACACCATTAGTATCTCCTATACTTTGAGAATAAAACTCACTTTGCTGAGCATCAAATAAAATTCTAAGTTCATCTCTTAACCATTGTATAGCTGCTCCTCCTATGAATATACTTCCTTCAAGAGCATATTCAACTTTTCCATCTACACCCCAAGCTATAGTTGTTAATAATCCATTTTTAGATTCAACTATTTTTTCTCCTGTATTCATAAGCATAAAGCAACCTGTTCCGTAAGTGTTTTTAGCACACCCTTCTTCAAAACAGGTTTGACCAAATAAGGCAGCTTGTTGGTCTCCTGCACATCCTGCTATAGGAATTTGAGCTCCTGCTAACATATGTTCATCAGTATGTCCATATATATAACTAGATGGTTTTACATCTGGTAACATACTCTTTGGTATATCTAAAATTTCTAATATTTCATCATCCCATTTTAATTCTTTTATATTATATAGCATAGTTCTTGCAGCATTTGAATAATCAGTTACATGAACTTTACCACGAGTTAAATTCCATATTAACCAAGTATCTACTGTTCCAAATAATAACTCTCCATTTTCAGCTTTTTCTCTGGCACCTTCAACATTATCAAGTATCCATTTTATTTTAGTTCCTGAAAAATATGCATCAAGTATTAATCCTGTTTTTTCTTTTATTTTTTCTTTGTATCCTTTAGCTTCTAACTCATCACATATTTGAGATGTTCTTCTACATTGCCAAACAATTGCATTGTATACTGGTTTTCCTGTGTTCTTATCCCAAACTATAGTTGTCTCTCTTTGATTTGTTATACCAATTCCACAAACTTGTTCTGGCTTTATACCGTTAGTTTCTAAAACTTCTCTCATTACACCACTTTGACTACCCCATATTTCCATAGGATTGTGTTCTACCCATCCTGGTTTTGGATAAAATTGAGTAAACTCTTTTTGTGATGTTGCAACTAAATTACCTTCCTTGTCAAATAATATAGCTCTTGAACTTGTAGTTCCTTGATCTAATGCCATCATATATTTTTTCATATTGTTTGCCTCCAATGATTATTTATTTAAACTTTGATGATATATATTCTATTTCATGTATCTTTTTATTCCTTTATCAAATACATAACCTGCTAAAACTGCTCCTATTATCGGTCCAACTATTGGTACCCAAAAATACATATTAGGTCCTAGTGCACCACTTTTCCAACCTGCTATAACTGCAAATAATTTTGGTCCAAAGTCTCTTGCTGGGTTCATAGCAAATCCTGTTAAAACTCCAAAGCTAGCTCCTATTATAGCTATTGTTATACCTATAAAAACTGGTGCTAAATTTGACATAGGTTTATTTGAGTTTTTCTCTTCTCCTACTGCTAGTATTACAATTACCAATAGCATAGTTATAAACGTTTCTACAAGTAGTGCATCAAATGAATTTAATGCTGCATTTGGATATGTAGAAAATATTGAAGCTGTTTTAAGTCCATCTGCACCTGCTCTTACTATGTTATGAGTGCTTTCAAATGATGTAAACAACTTATTAAACAATAAATAAACTGTTGCTGCTCCTGCAAAACAACCTAATATTTGAGATATGATATATGGAATTATCTTATTTTTTGGAAAATCCCTATGTACTGCCAATGCAATGGTTACAGCTGGATTTATATGAGTTCCTGATACAGCTCCAGTTACATATATGGCTATTGTAACTGCTAGCCCCCAAATTATACCTATTTCCCACTGTGAAACACTTGCTCCACTTAAAACCATAGATGCTACTGCTCCACATCCTATAAATATTAATATCCATGATCCAATAAATTCAGATATACACTCTCCTAGTAGTGTCTTCTTCAACTCAAATTCCCCCTTTGATATTTACCTTTAGCTAATTAGTTAAAAAAAACAGAGAGCACCTATAGTTTTATAGGGCTCTCTTGTCTCTAGCCAGTATTAATTTAATTAAATGCTATCACGAAAACATTTTCCAGTCAATAAGATAACTTGTTAGATATTTAATAAACTAATTTTTTATAATATTTAATTTTTATTATGTTTTTAAATTACCATATTTCAACGTCTGTAGTAGATATAGCCATTGCTCCTGACGCTAATCCATTTATTATTTCTTCTTTGCTATCTATAAGTCCACCGCATATTATAGGTATGTTTGGATATGTTTTATTCATTTTTTTAATTACTTTTTGAATTACTCCAGGCATGACTTCAATTGCATCAGGTTTTACCTTTCTTAAACTTTCAATTGCATTTTCAAGTGACATTGAGTCTATAAAGAAAAATCTTTGGACAACTTTTAAATCTAGTTCTATTGCTCTTTTTACTATATTTGTCTTAGTAGTTATAATTCCATCTAAGTTTAATTCCTTTTTCATATAATCTACAGCTATAGGACTTGATGATATTCCTGTAATCATATCAATATGTACAAATACTTTTTTATTATGCTTATGTAAAAATTCTATTTTATCCTTTAAACTAAGAATATCTTCATTTAATAAAAATACAATATCTCCATCCGAATTTGCAGCATCTTCAAGGTGCTCATCATTTTTTATTGCACAAATTATAGGATTTAATTCTAATAAGTCTTTCATATATGCCTCCACCTTTTTGCTTTTTTAAATTAATTATATCACTTTTTTTTAGTAAACTAAAATCGATTTCTTCGTTATATTTTTACCATAGCGCATATTTAAATTTATTACAAATATTTCACATTTATTTGTTATTTTTTTATTTATTTAATTTATCATAAAATTATTAGCTAAATGTTAATTAATAAAATGCTATGATTTTGCTTTCACTTGTTAAAAATGTAAATATAATTAATTTTAATTTTGGTAATGACACGAGTGTTACATATAAAAGAGATGAGTTAGTAGATACTCATAAGAATGAGTATGGAGTTAATTTAGAAAAAATAACAAAGGATAAATCATCATTGGAAAATTTTATAAAAAGCAATATAAATTAATATAAGCCACTATGTAAAAATAGTGGCTTATTACTATTTTACTAAATCAAATTTCATTTGTTGGTCATATAATAAATTCATACTATTATCTGTATATGTTGATACTTTTTTTATATCTTTTATTTTAGAAGTATTTTTTTTAGAATTTCCTATATCAAATATAGTTGTATATCTACCTGTATGTCTATCTAAAGATTCTTTTAAATGTATATCAAATTGTATTTCCTTATCATTTTCATCAAAGAAATATAAATGAGGGTAACCTCGTACTACACCATCTTTATAATAAGTGTATCTTATTTCTTTATCTGTAATTTGAATATCTTCTATAACTACTTTTCCATATTTGCTAGTTTCAAATACTATTGGCAAATTATCTATACCTTGAGGTTTTAACATCTTATCTTTTGTATTCTCATCATAAGATATAGGTACTAAAGTCAATGTTTTTGTATCTTTGTCTGCTTTTAAGAATTCGTATGAATTAGTTGCTATTCCAGTTCTAGGGTCAACTCCAGTCTCTCCTTTCTCTAATACATCTAAAGATTTGCCATTTTCATCAAATAATGCAAACCTATTTCCCATAATAGGTTCCCAGTATTCAAAAGATTTATTAATTTTTTCATTAATTAATATCTTATTAGCTAATGGAGATATAATCACTTTTTCTATATTTACTTTATGTTTTACATTTACCTTCTTACCCTCATAATCAAGAGTTTCCTTAAATTTAAAATTCTTATTTACTTTGTAATTATGAGTTTTAGAAATAGCTTTTGATTTATCAATTTTAGTAGATATTTTCCAATTACCCTCTGTTTCAAATATTTCATCTATACGAAACTCAACCTCTGTATCATTTTTTATATTTATATAACTTATATCTATTTTTTGAATTCCTCTTATCTCATTATTTGATATATAGGTTGCTTCTTTCTCTATAAATCCGTCTGGTATTATATTCTTACCACCTATATATGCAGTACATATAGTTGGACTTGCAAAGTAAGGGTCTTTATAATATTTATTTATTTCTTTTATATTTTTATCACTTTTTACAGTATAAAATACAGTTATGTAATTATCATCAACAGATACACTATCTATTGTAAATTCTATTCCCTTATCATTTACAGTTAAGTTTAAATCCTTTCCTAAGTTTTCTAAATCATCTTTGTCAGATTTATATAAAGATTTTTCATTATGACTAAAATAATCTACTATTTCTTGTATCATAGGTATTGACTCAGCTATAGCAGGATTTATTAGACTTACTCTGATTGCCCCTGTTCCAATTATTAAACCTGTAAATGATGCAATCATTATCTTTTTATACTTTCTTTTCTTTTTATAATCTTTTCCTTTTTTCATTGCCTTTTTAGTTAATTCGTCTATACTTTCTGGAATCTTTATCTCATCAAATTTACTCATTATTTTTCCTCCTTCAATATATCGTATAACTTTTTCTTGGCTCTTCTTATATACGATTTAGCTGTATTTTCATTACATTCCATAACTTGTGCAATTTGCGATATAGTTAAGTCTTGAAAGTATTGAAGTATTACTGGAGTTTTATATTTTTCTTCTAAAGAATCTATTGCATCATATAAATCTATATTTTCTTCTATATTTGAATAAGAAATTTCCCCTAAAAAATCTTCTACTTGTTCATCTTGAAATTTACTATAATGTCTATGTTTAATATTTACATTGTTAATAAGTATCTTTGTTAGCCAAGTTTTAAAGAAGTTGGGATTTCTTAACTTTGAAATATTTATGTATGCCTTATATACTGTTTCTTGATAAATATCAAGTGCATCATGTTCATTTTTAACATATAAAAATGCAGTTTTATAAAGATATTCCTTATAGTTATTTATAAGTTTTTCAAAAGATTCATCGCACCCCTCTTTTGCTTTATTTACTAATTGATATTCCCTATATTCTTCTTTCTTTTTATTTAAAAATCTTATTTTCTTAATAGCTATGTTTTCAATCATTTTATCCTCCCCCATAACCACGATTACATATATTAGATTCATAAAGCACTTATATAGTTGCAAAGTTTTATTATTTTTTACATAAAAATAAACTCTATTTAAATAGAGTTCATTTTTATCTTTGGCTATACAATTTTAATAAAGTTTTATAAATTCTTCAAGTAATGTACTAGTATTTTTTGTTTATATTGGTAAAAACCTTCATATGATAAATAAAATTCTCCTTTAGCTTTATCTGATATTGAACGAAGTATTACAAAAGGTACTTTATTTAAATAAGCAACTTGTGCCATTTAACTTCCTTCCATTTCAACCTCTACTTCCTCAATTTTATTAAATACTGCTTCTTACATAACTCAAATTCCAACTAATACTTTTTCGTCTTTTAAATTTTATATAATAAAAGTAATTACTAATTTTATAGTAATTACTTTTATTATCTCTTTAAATCCTATCTTTTTATAAAATATCTTTTAATATATTTAAAGCTGTTTTCTCATCTAATCCTAAATATTTTGTATAGTATGAAAGAATAACTTGTTAACAATTATAACCTTTTTCAAAAGTTTTTCTTATTTATAATTTATCCATATACTTTCCTTTTCTAATATTTTTATCAACAACAAATATAATCTTTTTTACTTAATATATTAGTACGTTTAAATTTATATAATTTATAATTATCCAATACAAAGATTATTAACCTATAATATTTATATATTCCAATTTAATAAAATAAAAAGCAGGAACAGCTATTGCTATTCCTGCTTTTAACAGAAAACAAACTTAACACAGAAAGTAATCTGCATTACAATTTATTTTAAGTATACCATAATAATATTGAATTTCTAATTATATTCCAGAAATATACTCACTATGGATAAACTTACAATATTTTCACTTCTAAAACATAAATCTCAATAACAATATTCTTTTGCTATAAGTAAAAATTAGAATAAAATTTATACTAATTGTCAAAGTTTAGGTAATATGAAATTTTTTTATTTTGATATAATATTTAATATAAAATACATATCAACTTTATAAAAGGAGGAAACCTAATTGAACCATATTTTTAAAAAGGAATACAAAATAAATATTTTTAATGTTGATTCTAATCATAAATGCAAATTTTCATCTTTAGTAGATTTTTTATGGGATGTTGTTATATCTCAGTCTGATTATTTAGGAGAAACTAAAGAAGGCTTTGTTCATAATCAATGTATTTGGGTACTTTTAAAGTATAATATAACTATATATGAATACCCTAAATTTAGAGATACAATAACTGTTGATACAAAAGTATTAGGTTCAAAAAAGTTTTATGGTTATAGACAAAATACTATAAAAAACTCTGAGGGAAAAGTTATATGTGAAGCTTTTTCAACAGCTATATTAATAGATTTTGAAAAAAGACGTCCTATGAGAATATCCTCTACCCAAAGCCAAATATATGGACTTAATGGAGAATTAGTTGAAGTACCTCCTTTAGATGATCTTCCTAAAATTCAAAAAGAGGATTATACCAAAGATTATCCTGTTAGATATAGTGATATAGATTCTAATGGACATGTCAATAATGTAAAGTACATGGAAATGGCAATGGATACTTTACCTAGATTTATTTTAAATGAATATAAATTATTTAATATTAAAGTACTATTTAAAAAAGAAACAACTTATGGAGACACATTACATATTTCATCTGAAGTAATTAATAATGATAATAACAATATCACTACAGTTCATAAGATCACAAATAACAACGGAAATCTTCTTACAAAATTGCAATTTATATGGAAGAAAAAATAATATAGTTTTATTCTTTAAATTAAAAATGGACATGTTATTTATCTGTAACATATCCATTTTTAATTTTTTATTTATCAAATTTTTTAAACATTATCTATTATTTAAAACTCCAGTTACATGATATTCTTATATATACATTGATACAACTAAAGTATCCCTATTATAAATTTAGCTATTAGAACCTAATTTTTTTATTAATTATTGGTTAAAATAACATAAGCATTAAATCTTTTAGATAAAGGAGTTATTTTATATGGAATTTTTACATGGTCAGGAAACACTTAGCATAATGGGCTGGATACTTCGTGCTGTCATTGCTTTTTTCTTTTTACTGGCTATTGCAAAACTTTTAGGGCAACGTTCCATTTCTCAATTAAGACTACTTGATTTTGCTATTACTTTAGTAATTGGGAATATTATTGCCCATCCGTTATCTGATGAAAAACTTGGATTAGAAGGTTCAATAATTACAACACTTGTATTAATTGTCCTATATATTAGTGGAGTATTTATCATTTTTAAATTTCCATCGCTTAGAAAACTTATTAGTAATTCACCAATTACAGTAGTTCAAAATGGCGAAATCCTCTATAATGGCTTAAAAAAAGCAAGAATATCTATTGATGTATTACTAGAAGAATTACGTGAAGAAAAAGTAGATGATGTTAAAAAGATAGCATTAGCAACTTGGGAGCCTGATGGTAAAATCTCTGTTTTTTTGCATCCAGAATATGAACCAATTACACCTTCAGCTTTGGGTATAAAAACACAACCTTTTACTTTCTCAAAAACAATTATTAAAGAAGGTAAAATTAATTTTAATGAGCTAAAAAAACTTAATAAAGATGAAGCTTGGGTTGTTTCTAAATTAGAAAATTTATATCAAACTGAAGTAAAAAATGTTTTGCTTGCCACACTTGATAATAAAGATAACCTAAAAGTTTTTTTATATAAATAATTTATTGAGGCGTAAACATATCCATTTATATAAAGATTAGTTTAAGCCTCTTTTATTCTAAAAACCTCATTCATTTATAATACAAATCATTATTGCTTATTCTAAACAAAATTAAACTTACTTTTATAATTACCACCTAATTTATTCGTAACTTTATAATTAAAGTATTTATGATATAATTTAATAATTGTAGATGTTTAAATACAAATCATTATTTATATTATTTCAAATTATATAAAAGTGGAGAAATTTATTTGAATAAAAAATCTATATTTTTAAGTTTAACAATTTGTTTTATAGTTTTATTCTTAGGATTTGTATCCTACTCATCAAAAATAGCAAATCCATTTATAGGATTAAAAGTATTATAAAATTAACTTTAAGTGACGATAAGGTTGAAAAAATCTCAGATGATCCACTAAGGTACATAAGTAGAAATGCTGAGAGTTTTATAAATTATATGGAATCTAAAGAATATACAGTAGAACAGATGGGTAGAAGTTTTGATTTAAAAAAGGGTGATGATCACAAGCTTTTAATGTTAGAAGGATTTATGTATAAATATAAAATTTTTAGTGAATACAAAAGTAGGACATAATCCTACTTTTAAATTTTTATTATATATTTTAAAAATTATAATTATTTATGAGTTAATTATATTTTGTAAAAACAATCTAACCTCTTTTGGTCTTTTTAAAACTACTATCTTACCTTTAAAATCTTCTTCTATCTTTTTATAATGATTGCACTTTTCTTTAGTACGTCCTTTATGAAGAATCCACCAAATAAATTCTAAGTCCATTTTCTCTATACAACCCTTAGCCATATCTTCGCGAGTTGTGTTTTTATTCTTAAAATATCTTTTTAATGCTCTATACATGCAGATTCTACGTGGAAAATTAAGAAAAATTATTTTATCAGCTTGTTCTAATCGTTCTCTTTGAAAAAAGTCACTATAATTTCCATCAATTACCCAAGAATCATTTTGCATAAAATCCCAAACTATTAAACGACCTTCATCTCTATCACGCATAACCCAATTGGGTAAAAAATTAACTGTATCAAGAAATAAAACGGGTATATTATAATGTTTTGCAAGTTGTCTAGAAAGCGTTGATTTTCCACTTCCACTATATCCAATTATTGCAATCTTCATTTTAACCCCCTCCATATTAATCTAATCAGATTTAATTCGCTATATATATTCCTATTAATAAAGTAGTTACTATTATCATAACTCCTATACTATATATGGTAATTCAATTAACTCACTAATACATCTATATAAATACCTATGATAAAAATAGCCTCAAAATTAACTATAACAGTTATTTTGAGGCTATTTTTTTATCTTATAAAGATATTACCATATTCATAAGTTTATTGTTTCTCTTTATAAACTCATCTAGTTCCCTAGAGTCTAATTCTTTATTAGCAAGTAAAGCTATATCTACTATTTGATTACAAATTAATAATAATTCTTCTTTTTTACTTTCATCATCTTTTAAATTAACAAGCTTTTTAATTATTGGACTATTGTCATTTATAACTAAAGTCTTTTCTTCTTCAAAATTCATGCCAAGGTCCATTCCAGCAAATTGAGACTTCATTTCAGCCATTCTTCTTGATTGTTCTGACACTAAAATTATAGCTGTAGTATCTTCACTTTTTAAACTTTCTACTGAGTAAGCTTTAACTTTATCTTTAACTAAATCTTTAAATAAGTTTTCTATAGCAGTTTTTTCTTCTTTGTTTTCATCTTCTTTTTTATCTTTTAAAACATCAGATAAATCAGCATCTATTCTATTGAAAGTAACTCCTTGATTTTTAAATTCAATAAATGATACAAAGTGGTTATCTATACTAGAATCTAGTATTACTGCATCAAGTCCATAATCTTTAAATAGTTTTATATATTGAGATTGTTGCTCTTCATCACTTACATAGAACACTTTATTTTCATGTTTTTCTTTGCAGTTTTCTAAATAATCATTAAGAGTTACATATTCATTATTTATAGTCTTAAATAATATAATATCTTTTATCTTATCATAGAATCCTTGGTCTTTTAAGCATCCAAATTTAATGAATACTTGTATATCATCCCAGAATTTTTCGTAGTTTTCTTTTTCATTTTTGTATAATGATTTTAATTTATCTGCAACTTTTTTAACTATATGCTTAGAAATTTTACTTACATCTTTATCATTTTGTAAGAAACTTCTAGATACATTTAATGGTAAGTCTGGGCAGTCTATTACACCTTTTAATAATAGTAAAAACTCTGGTATAACTTCTTTTATATTATCTGCAACAAATACTTGGTTGTTGTATAATTTTACCTTACCTTCTATAAGCTCAAACTCATTTTTTAATTTAGGGAAGTATAATATTCCTTTTAAGTTAAATGGATAGTCTACATTTAGATGTATCCAAAATAGCGGTTCGTCAAATGTTTTAAATACTTTTTTATAAAACTCTTTGTATTCTTCATCAGTACAATCTTTTGGTGATTTTAACCATAAAGGTCTTGTATCATTTAAAGGTTTTATATCTTCATCTTTTTCTTCTTTATCACTAACTTTTAAGTATATATCTACTGGTAAGAATGAACAGTATTTGTCTATTGTATTTCTTACTATATACTCTCCTAAAAACTCTTTACTTTCATCATCTAAAAATAGTGTTATAGTTGTTCCTCTTGTTTTTCTTGTATCACTTAAACCTATTTCATATTCTGTTTGACCTTCACTTATCCATCTTACAGCATCTGCATTTTCTTTATATGATAATGTGTCTATTTGAACTTTTTTAGCTACCATGAAAGCTGAGTAAAATCCTAGTCCAAAGTGGCCTATTATATCACTTTCTTCACTCATTTTATCTTTATATTTATTAACAAAATCTTCAGCTCCTGAAAAAGCTACTTGATTTATATATTTTTGAACTTCTTCTTCAGTCATACCGATACCGTTATCTTCAAATATAAGTGCTGAGTTTTCTTTATCTATAGTTACAGTTATTTTATATTCTTCATCTTTATTATTTTCTATTTCCCCTAAAGAAACTAACTTCTTGTATTTGTTTATTGCATCACAGCCATTACTTATAAGTTCTCTTATAAATATATCTTTATCAGAATATAACCATTTTTTTATTATTGGAAATATATTTTCTGTATGTATTGATATGTTTCCTTTTTTGTTTTCCATTTTATCTCCTCCTAAGTTTATCTTTTTAAAATAAATATCGGGATAAAATTGTCCCCCATGTTTATTATTTTAACACCTTCATTAGCACTGTCAAGCCTAGAGTGCTAATTTAATTATTTATTTTTCTTTCTATTTATAAGTAATCCTACTAATGAAGCTAGTCCTATTCCCATATAACCTAAAACTCCAGTATCTCCTGTTATTGGATTTAAGTAATTCTTATTTGATCGTTTTAAAGTTTCATTACCATTTAAGTTATTATTTTCAGTACTACTACTATTTTTATTATCTAAATTATTATTTTCATTGTTACCACTACTGTTATTACCTATATTATTATTTTCATTGTTACTGCTACTGTTATTACCTACATTATTATTTTCATTGGTGCTACTACTGTTATTACCTACATTATTATTTTCACTATTACTACTACTATTATTTGTACTTTCATTATGTTGATGTTTTTTAACTACATTTAATATCAATTTTTTAGTAGTTGTTTTACCTTGTGAATCTGTCAATGAATATATTACTTCATACTTTCCTGGTTCACTTATATTTGTTTCACTGCTTCCATTCATATTTTTTATAATGTATTTCACATCACTTAAATTTAAATTTTTATCTTCTTTGTCCTCTGCTTTAGATACAAAGTCTAATAAATTTACTTTTTCTCCACTATTTATAGTTACGTCATTTGTTTTTAATTCTAATATTGGAGCATTATTTAATATAGATTCTTTTTGATTTACTATTACTATTCTTTTTACTGTGGTCGTATTTCCATATTTATCTGTTACTGTATATGTTAGTTCATATTTTCCTGGCTTCTTTGTATCTACAATACCTGTAACTTTGATATCTTTAGTTATATTTCCATCTTCAGTATCAGTAGCTGTTACACCTTTCATTGGGTCAAACTTAGTTCCTTCTATAATACTTATATTGTTTGCTCCACTTATTACT
>NZ_BAAACP010000020.1:0-35099 GCF_039521565.1 Paraclostridium tenue | reverse complement strand
AAAAGGAATATTGACAGTAACTAAAGCTGTAGGTAAATTTGCAATTAGTATAGGTAAAACAGCTTTAAAAGGTGTGAAAGCTTTTGGAAAAGGAATATTAACAGTAACTAAAGCTGTAGGTAAATTTGCAATTAGTGTAGGTAAAACTGCTCTAAAAGGATTAAAGGCTTTTGGTAGAGTTTCTTTATCCGTAGCTAAGAATTTAGGGAGACTAACATTAACTATTTTAAAGAATACAGCTCAATTATCTAAAAATGGTTTTATGTGGCTAGGTAATAAAGCTAAAATGCTTGCTTGCAAAAGTGCTCAATTAGCTGTAACAGGAGCAACAAAAGCTATGACTTTAGCACAAAAAGCACTTAATTTAGCTATGAGAATGAATCCTATAGGACTTATAATAACGGCTTTACTAGCCTTAGGAGTAATTTTTGTTACTTTATATAATAAATGCGATTGGTTTAGAAATGGTGTAAATGCCGTATGGTCTAAAGTGAAAAATGTATTTATTGGATTTGCAAATTTCTTTAAAGGTGCTTTCCATAGAGACTTTACAAAAACATTTGGGTTATTAGGAGTTCCTCTTAATAATTTTTTTTCAATTGTAAATGCAATTTGGAATGGAATAAAAGGAGTTTTCAATGGAGTAATATCTTTTTTAAGTGGTACATTTACTGGAAATTGGAAAAAGATTTTTAGTGGACTTAGACAAATAATTTCTTCTATATTTGGAACTATAGGTGGAATTATTAAAGCTCCTATTAATGCTGCTATATCAGGAATAAATTCAGCAATAAGGGCAGTTAATAAAATTAGTTTTAATGTTCCGAGTTGGATTCCAGTTGTGGGAGGTAAACATTTTGGAGTTCATCTTCCTACAATTCCAGCACTTGCAGAAGGTGGTATAGTAACAAAAGCTACTATGGCATTAGTTGGAGAAGGTAAAGAACACGAAGCTGTAATACCTCTTTCTAAATTAGATAAATTAGTTTCTGATTCAGTACGAAAGGTTTTAAATAAAGAAAATAAACCAACTATAGAAAATACTAAAGAGCCTAAAATAATTCAAGTTATTCTTCAAGTAGAAAAAAAACAAGTAGCTGAAGCTATATTTGATGAATTTGGAACTTTAATAAGTAAAAATCAAAAAAGTAGAGGAATAGTCAGGGGGAAAATTCAACATGTTTAATAAATATTATTTAATATTTAATGATTTAAATTCATATGAAGATTTTGGATTAAGTATTGTAAAAAGACCTGACATTCCTAATCCAACTTTAAAGAAAACTACAAAAGAAGTTCCTGGTAGAGATGGTTTATTGTATGAAGTATTAGGTGGATATGAAGATATTGTAATTTCAGTTGAGTTTAATTTTATTGAAAAAATTAATATAAAAGAAAGATTTAGACAAGTAAAAGCTTGGATCAGTGGAATACAAAATGATAAATTAATTTTTAGTGATGATTTAGATTGGTTTTATAAAGTAGTTGATGTTAAGTTAAATGGTAATTTTGAAACTATATTAAGAATGAAAGGAAGCTTTAAAATAGATTTTACATGTAGAGCTTTTATGTATTCTATAGATGGAGATGAATTTGAAGAAATATATAATAACTATCAAATAGTAAATTATTATATGGAATCTAAGCCAATTATAAGAATACATGGTCTTGGAATGATTGATATAAATATAAATAATAAAAAGTTTAAAGTTGATGTAAATGAAGAAGTTTATATAGATAGTGAATTAGAATTAGCATATAAAACAGTTGATGATCCCTTTAATTTAATTGAAGGGGATTTTCCTGTTTTTGAAAAAGGAATGAATAAAATTAATTATTCAGGTAATGTTTTTAAATTTGAAATTAAACCTAGATGGAGGTGTTTATAATGCAATGTTACAAGGCATCTAATTCTAGTTTTGATAAAAATGGAGATATCAAATTACAGCCAATTAATGCAGTTTTAAGAATGGAGTTAAATGGCATTTGTGAAATTGAGTTTGAACATAATTTTGATAAAGAAGGTCGTTGGAAGAAAATAGAGAAGCTAGGGGTAATAAAATGCCCTGTTTGCTATTCTAAAAATAAACAGCTATTTAGAATATATGATATATCAAAAGGCATGTTCAGTTTAAAGGTAAAAGCTAGACATATATTCTTTGATTTAATTAGACATGTTATTTTAGATAGTCGAGCAGTAAATTGTAATGGTCAAAAGGCTTTAGATATAATACTAAAAGGAACTAAGTTTAAAGGACATTCAAATATAGATTTAAATACAACTGCTTACTTTGTAAGTACAAATGCAATTGCAGCAATAACTGGAGATAGTGATAATACATTTTTAAATAGATGGGGTGGAGAAATATCACTAGATAATTTTGATATATACATAAATGATAAGATAGGAAAATTACATAATAAAAAAGTTAAGTATTCTAATAATATGCTTGATTTAAATTTAGATGAAAATACGGATAATATTGTAACTAGAGTTTATCCAAAAGCATCAGATGGAATTATGTTACCTGAAAAATATATAGATTCACCTAATATAAATAAATATCCTTTAATTTTTGAAGATTATTTAGAAATGAATGATCTAAAATTAAAAAATGAAAATAGCAAAGATGATGATAATTCTTTTGAAACAAAAGAAGCATTATTCAAAGCAATGAGAAAAAGAGTTCAAGAGTATTTTGATAAAGGCATAGATAAGCCTAAACTTTCAGGTAATGTAGATATTGCATTACTTGAAAATACTGAAGAATACAAGGAGTTTAAAAATCTTGTAAATATAAGTGTTGGAGATATACTTCCAGTTGAACATTTAGACTTAGGTGTAAATATTTCAACTAGATGTGTAGGTTTAGAATGGGATATGATTACAAATAAGTATAACTCTATAACACTTGGCGAACTTTACACTGGATATTTTGATAAGCAAGATATAACAAGAGAAAAACTTGATAATATTTTAAATGAAAATGGAAGTGTTAGAGCTGAAACTTTACAAGGTATAGTAAATGCTTTTACTACAAAATTTAAAGCTCAAAGGGAAATAGCAGAAAAACAACATGTTAGAGCTATGCTTTTTGAAGATTTAAACCCTCAAAGTCCAACATATGGAGCCATGTGCTTGGGTAGTATGGGATTTGAAATTGCTAATAAAAGAACTAAAGATGGTAAGGACTGGGCATGGTCCACATTTGGAAGTGGTCAAGGCTTTGTCGCAGATCATATTGTAGCAGGTGTATTAAGTACTATATTAATTCAAAATTTAGATGGTAGTTTACAAATAGACCTATCAGGCAAAGATGGAGCTTTATTTAAAAATTTTGGAAAAGATGCTGTTAGAATACATAACAATTCGATTGATTTATTCAATTGGCAAAAAAATGGAGACTTTATAGGCTCTCTTACTGCATTAACTAGAGTTGAAGATGGTAAAGGTAATCCTGATAAACCTCTAATTGGACTTATCCATGATATAGATAGTGCTTTATCGATTGGTTATTTTACAAAGGAAGGCGAAAGTAAATCTTGCATAGAATGTGATAAATATAATATCTTAAAAAATAAAATAGGAAAGGCATTAAGAATATTTGAAGATATTGATTTTAACAATAATAATTTATATAGAGCTGTAATAAAAAGCCTAAATGATAAAAACTTTATAAATGTAACAGATGACCAACTATCGATTTCTTTTAATAATAAATATTATTTAGTTCTTTCAGATAAAGGAATAACTTTAGGTCAAGAAGGGGCTAGTTTAGTTATAAGTGATGGAAAGATTTTTCTGGAGGGCTCAATATTTGATAAAAATGGAAATTCAATAGGTGGCTCTGAGGGTGGAGAAATTGGTGGAGGTAGGGCATCAGCTAATATTATATATTATATAAAGGGTATAGAAGGATTTGCTCCAAATGTATATAGAGATTCAGTTGGTGTAAAAACTCTAGGCTATGGTATGACTGGAAGTGAATTAAATGGAGTTAGTACTCCAATGAGTGAAGATAGTGCGACAAAACATCTAACAAATAATTTAAATAGTAGCTATTATTCTAAAGTTTTATCAGTATTAAAAAGTAAAGGAGTAACTAATTTTAAACAAAGAGAAGTAGATGCTTTTACATCATTTGCTTACAACTTAGGAGTTGGAGCTTTTGCCAAATCTGAATTATTATCAAAATATGTAAAAGGTGAAAGAGGTGAATCAATACATAAAGAATTTAGAGAATATGTCCATGCAGGTGGAAAAGTTTCAGATGGATTAGTTAGAAGAAGAGAAGAAGAATGGAAAATTTTTAGTGGAAGCTCTGAAAAAATACATGGTTATAATTGTCCTCCTGAAATTGCAATAATTGGAGGTAGAGGAGTTGTAACTTCAAATAATGGTTATGGAGCTAAACCATATTAAATAAGCTTAGAACTTTGATAAGTTCTTTTTTTATGCAATAAATAAGTAAATGAAAAGGAAGTGTTTTTTTATGAAGGTAGGAAAAATTTATAATATAGATTTTGCAAAGGTAACAAAAATACCGAGATTTAAAGTTACATTAAAGACTGGAGATTCTAAAAGAATATTAAATCTTAGATTATTAGAAAACAATACACCTATTAATTTAAATCTTTTTAGAGTTACTGTAGCAGCAAAGAAAAAAGATGGTGGAAATATATTTAATGCTGTTACTATAACAGATCCTTTAAATGGACTTTGTAAAGTTGAATTAACTAATCAGATGTTAAATGGATTTGATTTACCTTGTGAGATTGTTTTATATGGAATTGATAAAACTGTTGCTAGTTCTAGTAACTTTGTTATAGATAAGGTTGAAAGTCTTAGGGATGATTATAGTATTGTTAGTAGTGATGAGTTTACAGCCTTAACAGAAGCTTTATCTGATGTAGCTTTTGTTAAGTTTGACTTGCAAAATAAAAGAGATAAGAACACTAAAATAAGCCAGTCAGATTTAGATACGTCAAGTGATTTAACTAAGATACAATTACATAATTTATCTGATTCTGTTCTTAGTGCAATGACTGGGAAAACTCCAGTTTCACCTATTTTAGCAAATAATAGTGTTACTCCTGAAAAGACGACTTTCTTTGAATTAATTAATAATAATTTATATGATAAAAGATTTGAAACTACAGGGCATTATGTATCTAATACAAATGGTGAATTAATTTCTGATAACAATTATAAAGCTAGTGATTTTATTTTAGTTCAAGAAGGATTTAAATATTATACTACAGATACTCACAATATAGCTTTTTATAATAAGGATAAGCAATTTGTATCAGGAGTTCAGGGTGGATTTACACGACCTATAGTAGTTCCAGTTGGTCAGTCTATAATGTATATGAGAGTTACGTTTAATAGTACTTCAAAAGCATATATTTACGAAAATGAAAATCCAGGAAAATATTATGAATATGGAGATTATACTTTAAAAATATCAGATCCAAAGTTTTTGCAATCAATTTTACAAAATACAGAAATTGAGCTAGATAATTATGAATTTGATTTAAATAAAATTTATGGAATTAAAGAAAAGAAAATAAATTTATTTAACAAAAATACTATAATTCAACACAGTAAGATTGATGAAGTTACTGGTAAAGTTGATTTAGTTCCTGGATTTGAATATTCAACAAGTGATTTTATGAAAATATCTCCTGATGATAATTATTGTGGTAGTGATAATTATCATCTAGCATTTTATGATAGGGATAAAAATTTAATAAAATTTTATACTGGTGGCTCTTGGACTAATCCAGTCAAAAGTCCTATAGATGCTTATTATGCTCGTATATGTGTAATGGGTGATGGTCAAACTCATATGTTTGTAAAAGGTGATAAACTACCATTAGAATATAAAAGTTATACTGATAGTATTGTAGAAATCTACCATAAAGGATTTAAAAAAGCTTTAGAAAGTTTACCTATAAAAGCTAAAGATTTACCTTTAGATACTTTAGAAGCTTTTAAATACGACAGAATAAACTTATATAATAAAGATGATGATTATGTTCCTAATACTGCTGTAGATTATACTAACGGTGGTACTATTGAAGCAGAAGGGTACACAGCATCTAGTTTTATAGAAATTGAACCAGGTAAAAGTTTTTGTTGTACTAGAAACTTCCACAGAGCTTTTTATAATGATAAAAAAGAATTTATAAGTGGTAATGTAGGTAATACATGGACAAGCCCTTTTGTAGCTCCTGAAGGTGCTAAATTTATAAGAGTAACTTTTTATGCTAATGATCCTGAAGCTATGTTTGTAGAAGGGACTTCATTACCATCTAAATATATACCTTATTCATATAAGATATTAAACTTTACAAATGAGCCTGATAGAAAATCTTTTTTAAAAGCATTAAAAGTAGATGGATCTAGCAAACTGCAAAATATAAAATGGAATGTTCTAGGTGATAGTATAACAAGTATAAATTATTCTAGACCTAACTGGTGGGAAATTTTATCTAGAAAACATAATATGAAAGTTAATAATTACGGTATAAGTGGAACAACTTTAGCACATTCAGATGATAGACATTTATTTGATTATGATTTTAATAAATTAGATGCAAATAAAATAGGATATAAAAAAGATGATTCTTCTACATGGAAAACTGGGAACTGTATAGTTGAAAGATATTTAAAAATGAATGATGATGCAGATATTATAACGGTAATGGCAGGAACTAATGACAATGATGTTGTTTTAGGAACTCCAACAGATACAAAGACCGATACTTTTTACGGTGCTTGTAATACTTTATTTGAAGGGTTAATTAAAAAATACCCTGAAAAAGTAATAGGAATATTTACACCTATTCAAACTGAAAATTGTTATAAAACAAATATAGTCGGTGATGTTGGAAAAGCTTTAGATTCTAAACCTCCAACAGCGACTATATCACTACAATTAAGAGCTGAAGTTATAAAAAGAGTTGCTAAAAGATTTGGTTTACCAGTTCTTGATTTATTTAATGAAAGTGGATTTAATGGGGTAGGTGATAGAGCGAAATATATGTATAGGGATGGATTACATCCTTCTAACGCAGGACATGAAAGATTAGCATCTTTAATAGAAAACTTTTTAATAAAAATATTATAAGGAGTAAATTTATGAATGAAGAAGTAAAGGATCATATGTTAGAGGTACATGAAAGACGTATAAATAATCATTCTGAAAGAATAGATAGATTAGAACAAAGTTATGCTAAAATGGCTGTTCAAATAGAAAATTCATGTAAGAGTATAGATGGACTCGTAAGCGCATTAAAATGGGGCTTAGGCTTTATTTGTAGTGGTGGTGTAGGGTTCTTTTTTTATGCAATACAAAATCATATATTTAAATAAAATCAAGAAAGAAGGAATGAAAAATGGATAAAATTTTAGACCCAATTTTAAGTGCTTTAGGAGTAGCTATAGCTGGTGTATTAGTTGTAGTTATAAAAAGTGTAGGAGAAGTTGCAAGAGAATTTATAAAAATTAAAATTGAAGCAGCAGAACAAAAAATAAAGTTTACTAAATATAATGAAGTTATTGAAGTTGGAAAAAATATTTGGAATATAGTTGAGGAAAAATATAGAATTACTGATAATATAGAAACACTTGCTGAATCTAAAGCAAAAACATTTGATAAATTACTTTTAGAAAAGTTTCCTCATTTAACTGAAAAAGAATTAAAAGAAGTAAGACAAGCTATAGCTGGAGAATACAATAAAGGTAAATCTATGTTACATGAAGAAAGTTTAAGACAACAAGCTACTCAATTAATAGAGGAAAATAATAAATTAAAATCAGAAAAAAATGCATTAGATACTAAGTTAACAGCTATATCTAATTATGTACCAACAGAAAATAAATAGTTGATAAAAGGCAATAACTAAGACTTTTGATAGTCTTTTTTTATTGCCTTTTAAAATATAAAAATATAATTTTAGGAGGATTTTATTATGAGAACAAATATGACGGATGCAGGACATGGTGGTAAAGATAGTGGAGCTCCAGGATTACATGGATGCTTAGAAAAAAATATAGTTTTAGAAGTATCAAATAAAGTAAATGATTACTTAAAAACACAAGATATAAAAAATATAAATACAAGAACTACAGATATATTTTTAACTTTAAATGAAAGAAGTGATAAAGCTAATAACTTAGGAGTAAATTCTTTTGTATCTATACATTGTAATAGTTCAGATGATCCAAAAGCTCACGGATTAGAAATATTCTGTTATAAGTTTAAATATAGACAATTAGCAGATTGTATTTTAGAAGAAATCAAAAAAGAAGGTTTATATACTCAATTGAGAGAAGGAGGAGTTAAGGAAGATAATCTACACGTTGTAAGAGAAACTAATATGCCTGCTTGCTTAGTTGAGTTAGGTTTTATAACTAATGAAAAAGATTATAATTTAATAATGAATAATAAAGATAAATTTGCCAAAGCAATAGCAAAAGGAATATGTAAATTTAACGGAGTTACTTGGAAAGAAACAACTGGACCATCAAGCGAAGGGTTTAAAAATGGAGATTACTCAGGGAGAAAAGCTAGAGTAATTGCAGATGTGTTAAACGTAAGATATGATAGAGGAACTCAATACAATGTTATAGGACAAGTTAAAAATGGTGATATAGTGAACTTACAATACTGTTTAAATGGATGGATAAGTATAGAAGGATTTAAAGGCAATAAGGGTCTTGGATATGTCAGCTCTAAGTATTTACAAATAATTTAACTTTCCTATTTTTTAAAAGGTGCTCCCTGGGAGCACCTTTTAATTTTCTTCTTTTTCTAATTTTTCTAATATTATTTTATTCCCATCAAAAGTCATTTTCATTTCTCTATTTTCTTCATCTATACCCATTTCATCAAGCCAAGGCATAGGAAGCCCTATATTAGCTCTTTTTGCTCCCTTGGATGCATTACCACCTACTTTTGAGATACTTACATTTCTTTTTCTGATTTCCATTAAATAACCTCCCACTTGAATATAGATAATAAAATTGATATTATAGTTATATCAAAGATTAGCTACAACCTAACTTTGATACAATTTTTTTATGGTTAAGATTAAAATTGCTATCCAACCGAATAAGAAAATTGGTTTAAAGGTGCTCCCAGGGAGCACCTTTTTACTTTGAGGAAATTAAAAGTTATTAGTATCTCCTTAAAGCAATCCAATTACTGCTTTTATAGCTAATACTAAAAAGGCAATTAATCCAATTACTACAATAATTTTTGAAAATAGTTTCAAATAAATATTTTTCATATTGATTATAAAGGATAAATTAATTTTTTTAACAAGGAAGGTTAGCTACAACCTAACCTTCCTATTTAGTTAAAACATTCCTTTTATGGTTAAAATTAAAATTGCTATCCAACCGAATAAGGAAATTAATTTAATTACAAGTTTTTCTATTAAGTCTAGTATTTCGAAAAACTCTTCAAATTTATCCTTCATTACCTCACCTCCTATAATTATATTATATACTATTGCACTGCAATAGTCAATACTTTCCATAAACTTTTTCTTATTTTTTTCAAAAAAATATGCTCCCGGGGAGCACCTTTTAAAATTCACTAAATTGTTAATAACTTAGTGAATTTTGTTGATAAGTCATATTATTTTGTTTATAAATTCAGTTTTTCTGTTGATGCAGTTAATTGTAACTGACATAAATCCATAAACCCCTTGAAAATACTAAACGGCATAAAACTGTATGTTTTATGTCATGAAAAATCAAATAAAAAAAGTTTGGTCCCGACATCAATTTCGGTACCAAAAAAGACATGAAAGTATTACTTTCATGTCTAAAAAATGTGCTCCCGGGGAGCAACTTTTTAATATAAATTATTTTTATTATTTATAACTCTACTTATAGTTGCTTTACTCCAACCCGTTTCTTTCGATATGTAACTATAAGTTTTCCCTTCTTCTTTTAGTTGTTTTATTCTATCTATATCTTTATTTGGAATCTGCTTTTGCTTAATTTTAAATTTATTACTAGATCTTATTGTGTTAATTTCTTTTTCTAGTTCTTTTATTTTTAAATTTTTAGAATTTAATATATTTTCATAGTATGCAACCATATCATTATATTGTTTAATATATTTGAAAGTCCAATTGTATTCATTCTTTTTTAGTTTCTTGAACATGTAACACCTCTTTTAAATTTTTTAATATCATATTAAACAATTTCTATTTTAAATTTAGAAATCCTTTTAGCATTCAAATAAAAAAGATGCTCACGGGGAGCATCTTTTTTATTCATCATCTTTATGTGGTTCTATAGTTATCTTTTTACCATCAAAAGAAGTTTTTACTTCTCTATTATCAGGAGTAATTCCTAGTTCTTTAATCCACTTAACTGGCAGTGTGATTCTTGTTGATACAGAACCTTTCGAAGCATTTCCTCCTGGTTTGGTAAATAATATTTTTAATTTTCTTATTTCTTTATTCATATTTTAAACCTTCTATTTAATTTTTTCTTGATTTATATATATATCAATTTGTTCATTTAAAAATATTAATTCGTGCTTTAAATTTTCGACTTCTTTAATTGTGCTTTCATCTATTATTTTGTTGTTAGCTAATAGTCCAGTTACTTTACTCATATCTTTTCTTACACTTTTTAATCTTAATTTCAATTCATGATTTATAGTTAAATTTTCACTTTCTTTTTCTTTTTGTCCTAATTCGTGTTTTAATTTTTTATTTTCTTTTTCGAATTTAGATATTACTTCTTTAGTTTTTTCATTTACTATATTTTCTATGTTTTTAATATTTCCTTCTTTTTTTAATTCCTTTTCTAGTTTTTCCTTTTCTTGCTCTAAAATTTTCTTTTCTTCTTCTAATTTTTTTAATTGCTCTGCTTTGAAATTATTTTCTGAATCTAATTGAGTTTTTAATTCAGACTTTACTTTATTTATTTCATCATTTAATATTTGAGTATTTTTTTCATTAGTTTGTTTTAATAATTTTATATCTTCAATATATTCATTTTGTTTTTTCAAGAGATCTTCTTTATCTTTTTCAATTTTTTTAAATTTTTCTTTTAATTCATTTGCTTCTTTCTTACTTATGTTAACTTCTTTATTTATAATATCTAAAATTATTCTTTGATTTTCTTCGCTTAAAGTAGCAAATTCATTAGCATTTGATATGCTTAAATTTCCCTTATCTAATAAATCTCGTAACTCTTGTATAAGTCCTTTGCTTATAGTTGCATATCTTCCTACTTGAGCAGGGCTTAGTCCGGTATCTTCTGAAATACGTTCCCTGATTCTCCCTACTTTTTCACCTTTATTTTTCTTTATATTATAAAGTTCTGTTAGTCTTTCGATTTGCTTTAATCTATCTGATTCTGTAAGTTCTCTACTTTGTGCGTTTGCTTGTATTAAAACTATTTCAGCATCTAGATCATTTAATGTCTTAATTTTACATGGCACTAACTTTAAGTGATTTTCACCTTTATCTATCAATTTTTTTATAGCTGTATATCTTCTTTCACCACTTATTAACTCATATTTGTTATTTTCAATAGGTCTAACCACTAAATTGTGGTTAAGACCGTTGAGAGAAATATCCTCAGCTAATTCATCTATGTTAGAAATTTCGTAAAAGTTTTTTATATTTGGGACTATATTATCTATATCTATATATTCAAATTTAAAATTATCTTTTGCTTCTAAAGTCACGACTTTTTCTGTATTCTTTGATATGCTACTTAACATACCTTCACTTATACTGAATTTTTTAGCCATAATTAAAACACCTCTTTTACTAAACATCTATAATCTTTACTTGCATTTGAATTTTTCTTGTATTGAACAACTGGAACTTGTTCGAAAGATGCTTCTGTAACTGATACATTTTGTCTAATAGATGTATCAAACATTTTTTCTTTTAATATGCTTTTTAAAGCCTTTTTTATTTCTTTATTTACAGTTGTAGCTGTATCCATAGTAACAAAACAACCTTTAAATTTTAACTTTGGATTAAATTCTTCTTTTATCTCTTCTATGCTTTCAAGTAAATATTCTAATCCATCTAAAGCAAACTTGTCTATTTTTATAGGTACAATCACTTCATCACTTGCTACTAATGCATTTACAGTTATCATATTCAAACTTGGTGGACAATCTATTATGCAATAATCATATTTTCCTGATACTTTTTCTAAGATATTTTTAAGTCTATTTTGTTGACTTCTAGTAACGTCTAAAAGTATTTTCTTTTCCGTAAATGCTAACTTAATATTTGCTGGTAATATGTCTATATTTTTATATTCAGTTTCTTTTATTACATTTTCTATATCTATACTTTTGCTTAATAAAACATCTGAAACACTAAGATTATCTATATCATAAGATTTAAAAGCCATTGTTAAATTTGATTGAGCATCTACATCTACAATTAAAATTTTTTTACCTTCGTCTGCTAAAATCGATGCTATATTTATAGCTGATGTTGTTTTAGCAACTCCGCCTTTTATATTTAAAATACTGATTTTTTTCATTCTAATTCACTCCCTCTTCTTAGTTATATCTTAATTATAACTTATTGGGTACGAATAGTCAATATATAGTTTAAGATTAAAAGGTGCTCCCAGGGAGCATCTTTTAGTTGCTTAATCTATATATTGACTAATTATATAACTTACTATATTTTTACCAATTCCAGTCATCAGTTTTCTTATTGCTTGATACGTTAGCTGCAAATTGGTCAAAGAACTCACTGTCATATTGATCTAATGAATCTTCAAAGTTATGGAATTGATTTTTCCTTGGTTCAGTAAATTTTCCTTTTTGACTATCTTTAAGTTTTTTTTCTAATTCTTCTTTTTCATATTTCTTATAAGTTTGATTAATTTCGTGTGCAGTAGTTGTTTTTCTAGTTGAAGTAGATCCTTTCTTCTCAATTTTATTTTTTTTAGGTTTATAGTTTTCTTTAGCTTTTAAATATGCATCTAACGTTAGAATATTATCTTTTAAAAGATTGTTAATTGTACCAACTACATATCTAAAAGTTTTACCTTTGTTTTTAGCATCAACTATTATTTGTTCAAATAAATCTAGTTCTAATTTTTCTTTTATCGATTCTATGTATTCTTTATTTTTATTAGTTAGAGAAAAGTTATCTTTTGCTATACATACATACATACATACTTTATTTAAATAGTTATTATAATAGACCCCTGTTTTACCAGACCCTGGATTTTCCCCCTCTGGAACCAGGGGTGGATTTTCCACCTCTGGAATTTTGCTACTATCATTCTTTAATTTATTAATCTTACTCTGAGGTATATTAGGGATTATAGATCCGTCATCTTTAACAATTAAAGAGTGGTGTGTTGTAAGATTAGGTTCGTCTAAAAGTTCATACTCATATATAAATTTACCGTTTTCAGCTTTGATTTTATATTGCTTTAAATATCCAGCTTTTTTTAATTCGTTCCAAACTCTTTTGAATTTATCGTCTTTATAACCACAAAAATGTTGTAAGTTTTTTTTACTAACAATAAATTCTTTATCAGTACCTTGTGTGTTTATTTCTAAATCTATACAAGCTTGGATTGTTGTATATAGACCTGTAAGTTCTAGATTTTTATTATTGAATATTATAGAATTGTAAACCTCTGTGTATTTTTTTTCTTTTCTTCTAAATTTTAATCTTGTCATTTTTAATATCCTCCCAATTTTAAAAAGCCTTGATATTATATATATCAAGGCTGAGAGAACAAATTTAAGTACACTAAATAAGTTTATGTAGTTGAAATATTACCGTATATATGATAATATAATTACATAAAATTAAATATACAAAAAATAAGTCTACAAGCTACTTGATATGTACCAGATATCATTTAGTGACTATTTATGGTTTGCCGACCTTAAATAGTCAGTAGGCTTTTTTTATGTTTAATTTTAATTTAATCATAAATCTATTTAGTTATTTTGTCAAACAAAAATTAATTTTACCGATAAATTATAGTATAATTTAAAGTATTACAATGTACTATAATGGAGGAAATTATGAAGAAAACAATCTATTCAATTATTTTAATCTCGACTATAAGTTTATTAGTAGTGGGATGTGGTGATAAAACAATTTTAGGTAAAGCTCATGAAGAAAGTGTAACAAATGGAGCAGGAGAAGAAATAGGAAAAAGATTAGTTATAGAAAGTAGTGACAAAGATATAAAGGATAAAGATATAGTAAAGTTTTACGATGAAACTGTAAAAGGAAATGAATATAAATATATAACTGTAGATTTTGGAAATGGAGAAGGTCTAGTATTTAATGATGATGAAAGTTTTATTAAAGGTAAGATTGATGAAGATGGTATGATAAGCAGTACAGAAAAGTTAGGTCAAATTAAAGAAGATAAAGTAACGTATCAAAAAGATTAGAGATTTAAAATCTCTAATCTTTTTTGATTATTTACCATTTAACCAATTTAAAAATAAATTTAATTCGATTTTATAAAGCTTACAAATTTTTTCTACCAGTTCAATTTTTAAATTAGTTCTTTTTCTTGACTCAATTAAAGATAAATATGTATTATCTATATTTAAAATTCTTGATGCTTCCTTTTGGCTTATTCTTAATAATTTTCTTCTCTCTCTTAGCATTATTTTCCAACTCCTTTGAAAATTCAGAACAGGCAGTCGAAATTTGTCGATAAATGACTAAACTTTGACTGCCTGTCAATTTTTTTGTGATAAAATTAAATTCAGGAGGTGGTAAGGTTTGGAAAAAATAAAAATGTATGATTTACACCATGGAGATTGTATAGAGATTATGAAGAAAATCCCAAATGAAAGTGTTAGTTTGATTTTATGCGACCTACCATATGGAACGACTTCATGTAAATGGGATAGTATAATCCCATTTGAAGATTTGTGGGAACAATATAATAGGATTATTAAAAAAAATGGTGTAATAGTATTGTTTTCGGCTCAACCATTTACAACTAAACTAATTAATTCTAATATTAAGAATTATAGATATAGTTGGTATTGGATAAAAAATAAGGCTACTGGTTTTGTATTTGCTAAACATCAACCTTTACGGAAGGTAGAAGATATAAATGTATTTTATAAAACTAAGCCCATGTATATTCCACAAGGTCTTATAAAATTAGATAAACCGAAATTAAAGAAAAGAAAAAACAAGAAAACAAATAATGATACTATTTATCATGAAGATAGCTTAATGAAAGAGCATATAGTTGAATACACTAATTATCCAAATAATTTATTATATTTTAATAAAGAATATAATACAGTTCATCCTACTCAAAAACCAGTGGATCTTCTTATGTATTTTTATTGGGATTGAATTAGATAAAAATTATTTTGAATTAGCAAAAGAGAGAATTGCAAGGGAATATTTTGAAAATATCTAAATTATAGGAGCAGCTAATATGAAACAAGAATATGATATAAAATCTCAAATTAAAGATAATATAGATAAAATAGAGAATTATGAAGTTTTAAAGTTTATACATAAGTATATACAAAAAGTTAAAGAAAAATAAAAAAAGAGATAGATGTTACTATCTCTTTTTTTATTTCTCTTTTTTTTGTAATTGCTTTAAGCCTTTTGCTAAGTTTTCAATTAAATCTAAATGGTCATCATCTAACTCATTTAATTCTAAAATTAATTTTTTTAATTTAGGAGCTTCATTTACAGTTAAAGAAGCGAATATATCAGCTAATATATTTTCCTCTTCACTTGTGGAAAAATATTTATCTCCTATACCATTTACTAACCATTCTTTGTTTACTTTTAATTTATCGCAAAAATGATTAATAAATAGCTCGTTTGGAACTACTCTACAATTTTCAATACTTGTAATTGAATCCCTGGTTAAACCAAGCAAAGCACCTAATTGTTTTTGAGTAAGGTTTTTATCCTTTCTTACTTCTCTTATTCTGTTATTCATAATCTCTTATTCACCTCAAAATAAATAATATCATAGTTTAATGTGTAATTCAACACATAAAAATATAAAAATAATAATTTTTTTAACTAAAAGTGTTGTAATTCACATTAAATTTATGTATGATATGTATATAAACACATAAATTTAACAAAAAAGGAGTTGTTGTGTGTGGATAAACACATCAGAATTTTAAAAATAATGGAAGACTTAAAAGAATTAGATGATGATAAATTACAAATTGTTCAAAAAGCTGTTGATTCTTGTTATGTAGTACAGAAGCTAAAAAGCATTCCTATAGATTCAGAATTTTTAAAACAAATAAATTAAATAGAATACTAGAATGTTTTTTATAAAAAGTAAAGCTAAGAGTAGTGGAATTGAAAATAAGTAACTAGGCTTATGGGTTTAACTTTTAAATTAATAAGTAAGAATGTAAGATTTAAATTCATAAGCCATAAAAAAATAAGAGCATAGGCTCTTAAATAGGCTTGTAATAAGTATTAACAAATCAACCATGTTTATATATAAAACTAAAGTAATAGGTGAATTAAAATATGAGGGACAAAAGAAAGAAGTTTATAGATAGTGATTATGAAAGGTTACATACAAGAGTATTAGAAGCAGATATAGATGAAGCTGAAATAAATCAAATTATAGATGTAAGAACTAAATGCTCATATGTAACAAAAACTATAGATAGTGGATTTATTAGAGAGATAGAAACATATCCAATGTATTTGAAATCAGAAATGCCTAAAGAGTGGAAAATAAAAAAGAACAAGGAAACTCAAAGGAATTTAAATAATAAGAATGCACAAAAGAACTTCATAAGAAAAATTAATACTAATTTTACCGATGGAGATTTTTTTATAACATTTACATATTCTGATAAGAACTTACCAAAGGATCATAAACAAGCTAAAAAAGATATGCAGAATTTTATAAGAAGAATTAAACGGTTAATTAGTAAAAAAAAGTTAGACGTGGAACTTAAATATATATATGTTACAGAGCACTCAGAAGGGATTAAGGGTATTAGATGCCATCATCATATGATAATGAATTCTATATTATCCATAGAAGAGGTAGAAAAAGCCTGGAAGCTTGGAAGAAGAAATAACATAAGAAAATTAGATACAGATGAACTTTGGTTAACTGGATTAGCTACGTATCTATCAAAAGACCCAAAAGGGAAAAAAAGATGGTGTAGTAGTAAAAACTTAAAAGAGCCACGTATAACTAGAAATCACTCAAAATTTAGTAAGAAGAAAATAAATAACATGGTTAGATTTAGAGATTTAGTAAAAGAAGAAATGGAAAAAGCGAATCCAGGATATGTATTTATAGATCATGAGATTTACTTAAATGAACATAATGGAAAGCCTTACATATATGCAAGAATGAGAAAGTATAAAGAATGAGGTGATAGATTTGGGAAAAGTAAAACTTAAAAATACAAATTGTTTATTTGCTGTAGATGGAAAAGTATGTACTCACGAAAATATTTGTGATAAAGAAGCTTGCTCTACTAGAACATTATTAAAAGGTTATTCAAACTGTGTTTTTCTTTATTCTGAAGAAAAAGCTAAAGAGTATTTTAAAGAAAATAAATAAATTCATATAAAGGAAGTATGAAATATGCTAACTAAGAATGAAAAATCAATAGCCTCAAAGATAGCGAAGGACTTGTTAAAAGAAGGAATGGTATGGGGCGAAGAATTAGAAGAATATGCAAAATTGAATGCAAAAGGATTGATGAAATTTAAAAGTGATGAACATTACTTAGAATTTGAAAATCATTTATTAAACATGGTTGAAAAGGAAATATCTAAAGAAATACTAGCAAAAGTTAATGATATAGAATTAAAATTTACTGATGTGAAAAGTGCAGCTAAAACAACTGGGGTTAGCGTGAATTTTTTATATAGTAATTTAAGAAAATGTCGTGAATGTTCAATAGTTAAAAATGGTGTAAATGTAAGATTCGAAAAAATAAAACCAAAATTGAATTTAATATAGGTGAAAACAATGAGTATAACAGAAAGTGCAATAGAACTAATAGGGATTGTTAATGAGATATGTCAAGAGAAGGATTTAGATATAAAAGAAATTATAGAGAACAAAGATTATGAATTTTATGAGATATGGAAAGAAGCAGGAAGAAGATTTGATGATATTAAGCAGCCTATAGATGATGATTGTAAAAAGTGCAAAAGATATGAAACTAACATAAAAGATTTAGAGTTGCTTTTAGATAGAAAGAAAAAAGACTGGGATGGAAAAGGAAATTTAGTACAAGATGCAGTTATCATAGGGCTAGATATGGCATTAACAATGTTGAGATAAATTTATAGGAGAGAGATAGATAATGAAGAAGCTAAAGAAATTAACTAGAAGACAAAAGAACTTGTTAGCAAACAATGGATTTGATTTTATGCAGTATTTATTAGAAAGACAGGACCATAACAGTTTTACATTTGTACATAGAGAAACAAAAGAAGTATTAAAACTTAATTTTAAATAATAAGGAGTGATTGAAGTGTTTGTTGTAAGTAAATATAGACACGAAACTATTTTAAAAGAAAAAGAAGAAGAACATAAGCAACGATTAAAGCGTAAAGAAGATCAATGCAGACACTTTTTACGAATTAAAGACGATACAATATCAAAGTTAGAAAATGAAAAAGATAAATTAAAAAGTGAATTGGAATCAAAATCAGATGTAGAAAAAGAAATACAGGACCTAAAAAGTAAGCTTGAAGAAGCTAATAGAAAAAATGAAAAATTAGAAAAAGAAAAGAAAGATTTACAGTCTAAAGTAAATTTAAGTATCATAGCTAAACACCAGCTACAATCGCTATGTATATGTAAATTAGATAAGAAAAACTTTATGTATTCATTTGATTTAACACCAGTGCATATTAGTGTATCTGGTAGAAAAGTTTATGATATAGCACAATTGTTAGGATAGGAATAAAATGAAAGATTTGTATATATTTTTAATTTATTTGACTTTTTTATATGGAGGCATAGAAATATTAGCATATATAGCTGATAAGAGGGGGAGTAGAAATTGAATATATTGGGAGCTAGAGAAAATAAATGCCCTATTTGTGATGGGATAGTTTATAAATTGAAAACCAAATTAGGAATATTTTATCAATGTTCTAACTGTGGATGTATGCACAAATAGTTAAGAAAATAGGAGATGAATCTAATGAAAATACATGTGATTGCTTGTCCAAATTGTAAACAAGCTGATTGCTTAGAAAAGGACAAAGAATTTGAATCTAATAAAACATTTGAATGTGAGTGTGGAGAAGAGTTTATTTTAGATGAAGCTGAGACTATTGAACTAGAAAGAAAATAAATTTAAATGAAATAGGTGAGTTTTGTGTTGTTAAAAGATATTTTAAAAATAAGACAAGCATATCCGTTATGGATGAAGGAAGCTATAACTAAGAATAGGATAAATCTAGCAATAGATCTATATGGTAGAGAGGGGTTATATGTTTCATTTAGTGGAGGGAAAGATTCTACAGTATTACATTATCTAGTAGCAGAAGTTGAATTAGAACGTTTTGGAGATATAAAAATTCCAAGAGTGTTTGTAGATACTGGATTGGAATTTCCTGAGTTGAAAGAATTTGTATATGAGTTAAAAAAAGAATTAGGCGATATATTAATAATTTTAAGACCGCCTATGAACTTTAGACAAGTTTTAGATAAGTATGGATATCCACTTATATCAAAATCGCAGGCTATGGCTATTAGGAAGTTAACTACACAAAACCTTAGTATTAAATATAGAAATAAATTACTTTATGGAGATGAAAAAGGAACAGCAGGTAAATTAAGCAATAAATGGCACTATTTATTAGACGGTAAAATTAAAATAAGTGAACAATGTTGTGATGTTATGAAGAAGAGACCTTTCCATAAATATGAAAAAACAACAGGAAGAGTGCCAATAACAGGAGTTATGGCAAATGAAAGCAATAATAGAACTATAAGATATGTTAAAGATGGTGGATGTAATGCTTTTAATAATAAAAGACCACAAAGTAAACCTCTTAGTGTTTGGTTAACAACAGATATATTAGAATATTTAAAAATACATAAAAAAAGATATTGTGAAGTTTATGGAGATATTACTGAAAAGGATGGAATATTAGTAACCACAGGAGAACAACGTACTGGATGCATTTTCTGTGGATTTGGAGTAACTCTCGAAAAAGGAGAGAATAGATTTCAAAGGTTAAAAAGAACACATCCTCAATTACATTCATATTGCATGGATCATTTAGGAATGAAAGAGGTTTTAGATTATATAGGAGTAGAAAGTGAATAAAAACTATTAAAGGAGATATTTACAATGTATATAAAGGAATGTGAGTATTGTGGTAAAGAGTTTAAAACAACTCAACCTAATGCTAAGTATTGCGGTAAATATCACGCTGGCAAAGCTAGAGCAAAAAGACAAGCAGCTAATAAAATGAATAAAATAACATCTATTTGCGTTTGCTGTGGAGAAGTGAAGGAGCTTATAGATGGATACATATGTAAAAAGTGTCTAAATAACTTAGAAATGTATGTTGAAACTACTACAAATGCTTGTGATTGAAAGTAAGGTGATTTAATGAAATATGAAAATTTAGTTAAAGGAAATGAGATAAAAAAAGAAATAGATAGATTAGAGAGTTTTATACGTGTAGCTGAAAAGGTATGGACTGGAAAAATAATAAAAGAAAAGACTAGATATATATTTAAAAGTAGTGCATATGGTTGGTTTGAAGAACAATCATTTCACTTGAATAATAAGTTAAAAAACAAAGTATTAGATGTTCTAAGAAATGAATTAGAAGAATTAAAACTAGAATTAGAAAAGTTATAAATAAAAAGTATTTAAGGAAGTATGTATAGTATGAATAACAGAGAACGATTATTTGCTATGATAGCTCCATTTATAGCACTGTTTTTAATAATTGCATTAAATATATTTGTACAAGCTATGATTAGTTAAGGAGTAAGGTTATATGAAGATTAAATTAAATGAAAAATCAGTTGTTCAAATTGATTCAGAATATAAAAAAGGAAATAAGTTATATTGCGGACAAGTAAAATGCAGTTATAAAGAAAGTCTTGTAAACTGTGTTGATTGCAATATAAATCATATTCAAGAAAAGAACAAAAAGGGTAATTTTATGTGGGTTAAATATACAGATATAAAACATTTATTAATAGACTAAGAGGTGATCATATGAAAAAATTTAATATCGATGTATCAGTAAATGGATGGGAATATACAGGATATTATAAAGTTAAATGTGAAAAAAATGTAAAAAGGGTAGAGGGTAGCGAAGAGAAAATTTTAATTGATGATAAGATTGAAATTGACTTTGGAGAGGAAGTAGGAGCAATAGAAGAAATTAATTAAATGTAATTTTTATTTAAGGAGAAAAAAGATGGGAAGAAAGATTGAATATTATTGTGATTGTTGCAATAAACAAGTAAATAAAGAAGAAGATTTAACTACAATTGAAATAACTTTTGGAAGTACAGAAGGAATACAACATAGAGATGTATGTTTTGATTGTTGGAAAGAATATACGAATAAAATAGCGGAAGTAGCAAAAGAATTGTTTAAATAAAATAATTCTTTTATACAAAATATAATTTTTATTTATGTTTGGAGGGTTAATATGAAGTCAAGATATAAATTAAAAGATGTTGTTTGTGATTATGGAATATATGAAGATGATAAATTGATTTTAATATTAAATGATTATATGAATGCTAAATACATATTAGATATATTAAGATGTGATGAACAAAAGAAAAGATATCCAAACATGGTTACTATGAGATAGATTAAATAAAATAATTCTTTTATATAAAATATAATTTTTATTAAAAAGGAGAAAAGTATGGGAGAAGAAGAAAAAAAAGAATTAGCTAGAAAAGTAGCACCATCTACACAATTATCAACAAGTCAAGTTCTTGGAATTATAAATGAAATTATTAATATACAAAAATATGGTACTTGCATTGAGTTTAAAATAGATGAAGATTATATACATAGAGTTATTTGGGTTAGAACTGTGGCGGGAATATTATAAAAATAAATAAAATAATTCATTTATTTAATGAAAGGGTGAGAATATGAGTAATATATTTAAAAAGATAAAGGAGCAACAAAATAAAAATAAAATTAAAAATAAAGAAGAAAATGAAAAAGTTTTTAAATGTATAAATATGCCAATACCAATACCACAACCAATTAGATTAATAAATACAGGAATTACTAATATGGAAAGTTATAGATACAGGGTTGTGACTAAAGATGATTTTATTAGATACATGGCAACTTGCAATAAAACTGAAAATGCATTTAAAACTGCAAAAGATAGATGGGACAGAATAAGAAAGGGATATAACTTTGTTATAGCTGTTGGAAATGAAGATTTGATGTTTTATAGTATAGATTCATTTAATAAGCTTATAGGAGGTTCTATAGATGATAAAGAATAAAATAAAAGTTAAATGTATACAAGGGTTTACAGTATGTAATGACAAACTAACAGAAGGATTCGAAGCATTAGCACAAGCATTTGAAGGGAATGAATATGAAGCTGAATTATATAGTAAAACAGATGAATATTTTGCTAGAGATCATGAAGGTAGAGAGTTTTTAGTAGGAGAGTTAAAAATAAATTCATTAGGTAAACCTGAGATAAAGCTAGGAAAAGAATTTGAATTGATTGAAGAAGAAGTGAGTATAAGTGATAAAAAAGAAAAGATATCTAATCTAATAGATATATTAGAAATTAAGTTAGATTACGATCGTTGTTACGAAAATGATATAGAAACAACTAAAACTAAAAAAGGATTGTTAGTTAAATTTGATTTATGTATGTTTAAAAATTTAAGTGTGTATATACCTGGTATGGTTTCAATTGATGGATATTTAATCAAAGATTATATAATAAAAAATTTAGAATCATTGATAATATAAAGAGTTTAAATAAAGAATAAAGAGTAAATTAAATGAAATATTACCCAGTAGGTATAAAATCCTTTTAGAAAAGGTTAGATTTGATATGAAAAAGATTTATATAGAATGCAGAGAATGTAATACATACTTTGAAATAGATGAAAAGAATCAAAAATATAGATGTCCTATGTGTAGTCATAAAGAAGATCTAGTTGTAATAAATGAAAAAAATAAAGAAAAGGACAAATAGATAATGTATAAATATATGAAAAGAAGTGAAGAAACGGAACAAATGACATTAATAGACTGGTGCAATATAAATGTTTGTAAGTATCCAGAATTAAAGTTAATATATCATATTCCAAATGGAGGTAAAAGAGGTAAATTAGAAGCTGCTAGATTAAAACGAGGCGGAGTTAAAAAGGGAGTTCCAGATTTATGTTTACCAGTTTCAAGAAAAAAGTATCATGGATTATATATAGAAATGAAGTTTGGAAATGGAAGGACAAGCAAAGAACAAAAAGAATGGATAGCAGATTTAACAAAACAAGGATATAGAGCAGTAGTTTGTAATGGATTTGAAGAAGCTAAGGAAGAGATATTAAAATATATAGCAGGTTAGGTGGAGAGATTATGAGTAGTGAAGCATATCAAATAAATTTAGAAAATAGAGCAAAGGAATTAGCTGAAGATGTAATAAAGAAAGCATTAAAAGAAATAGGTGGAGAAGATTTAATTAAGAGTATGGCAAAGAAGGTAGCTAAAGAAGCTGTATTTGAAATAGCTAATCAAGGTAAAGATAGAAGGTTTCATAATACAAAGATGCTAATGAAAAACTATAATGTTTTAAAAGAACATATGAAGGGAGATGGAGAGCAGATAAAAATTAAGTTTGAATCTCTAGACGAAGAAGATCCATACATGAAGGTTGAATTTATGTGGTTAGAGAGTATAGCTAGAAGTAAAGCAAGAACAGTTAAAATTTTAAAATACATAGAAGATAGCTTAGATTACTTAGAAACTAAATTTAGAATGAGAAAAGAATATGAGAAATATAAAGCGTTTGAATTATTTTTTATAAAAGAAAAGACAAATGAAGAAATACAAGAAGAATTAAATTGCAGTAAGAATATGCCGAAGAGGTGGAGTGATGTAGTAATAAAAGAGTTAAGTATATTACTATGGGGAATAGATGCATTACGAGCGTGGGAATAGCATGGGAAAAGTGAGGGTTTTAATAGGGATTTTAAAATGTTAATATGATAGTGTGGAAAAATTATAAATACATAAAGTTTTATAATCTCACTTAACTTTTTAGCTTAGCCAGGTGTTTGTCCCTGCACCTGGTAACATGCAAGTTGTAGTAATATATTGGTGCAACTCCGATAGCTTGCTAAGATGACTATATGAAAAAAAGAGGAATGAGATAGTAATAAGTAGGGTAATGCTTATTACTTATCTAAAAAAAGACTAGATTAGTTTCTAGTCTTTTTTATTTTTAAATTGATATTGGGAAGTGGTAAAACTTATGGGCCATATTAGATTTAAAAGATATATACAAGATGAAGAAGCTAATAAGTTTTACAAAACATATAAGTGGATTAAGAAAAGAAAAGAAGCATTACTAAGAGATAATAATGAATGTCAGGAATGTAAGAAGCATGGAAGATATCATAAAGCTGAATGTGTTCATCATATTAAGGAGCTTAAGAAGTATCCTGAACTTGCATTAGATATAAACAACCTTATTAGCTTGTGCAATAGATGCCATAACTTAATCCATGAAAAACACTTAGCTAGGGTTAAAACAAAATTTACAAATGAAGAAAGATGGTAAAAAATTTTATACCATAGCCCCCCTATTAAAAAAATCGACTCTAGGGTAAGCCGTATAGGTCGGAGTATACCCCGGACAAAAGAGAAAAAATCACTTTTCATGTGAGGGGGGTGGCAACCTTAAAAAATATAGGGTGCAACTAAATTTTTCATATTAAAATTGAGGTGGTGAAATGGCTAATGGGAAAAGTTTAGAAAAACACGAAAAAGCCTATATTGACTATATTTCAGGTATGAAGTATAAGGATATAGCTGAGAAGTATAATGTAAAAGTAAATACAATAAAATCATGGAAAAGAAGACATGGTTGGTCTAGAGAAAATGCACTAAAAAAGGTGTGCAAAGATGCAATGGTGCAAGACTTGGGAAATATTTTAGAAATTAAAGAAGATATGATAGACCAACTTAAAAGCAAGGGTACTGATACCAAAGATAATATCCATTTAGTAGAACAGTATATAAAACTTTGTGTGATTGTAGATAGTTTAAATAAGGATATAGAACAAAGAGGTGTAACCATTCAATGGAAGAATGGGGAGCAAGTAGGATTTAAAAAGAATGACAGTCTTAGTGAATTAGGAAAAATGCTAAAGACTATGCTTGAAATAAAAGTAAGAATTGGATTAATACCTACACCAAAAGTAGATGATGACGATGAAATTTAATAAACATATAGATAGATATATTGATTTAGTTGAAAGTGGATCTCTTATAGTTGGTGAAGATATAAAAAAACTTATAGTTTTAATTAAAGAAAAACTTTCTCAACCTAATGTTTTTATAGATTCAGAAAAAATTGATAAAGCAATAGAGAAGATAGAACAATATTTTCCATATAAGCTTTTAGACTGGGAAAAGTTTATTATAGGCTTAGTACATTGCTATTACGATGATGAAACTTTAGTATGGAATACTTTTTTATTAGTAATGGGTAGAGGTGCTGGTAAAAATGGATTTATTAGTGCTTTAAGTTGGTATTTAACAACCTCTTTTCATGGTAAAAGGGAATACAATGTGGATATAGTTGCTAATAGTGAAGACCAGGCTAAAACATCATTTGAAGATGTATATAATGTTATAGATGATAATAAAAAACTTCAAAAAGCATTTTATTATACAAAAGAAAAGATTGTATTTAAAAAAACTAAATCATATATAAAATATAATACATCAAATGCTAGAACTAAAGATGGTTTAAGACCAGCATGTATTATATTTGATGAAATACATGAATATGAAGATTATTCAAATATAAAGGTATTTAAATCGGCATTAGGTAAAAAAGAACATTCAAGAACATTTATGATAACCACAAATGGAAATGTAAGAGGTGGAGTATTAGATGATTACTTAGAAATAGCAGAAGCTATATTAAAAGGTGAAAATAAAACAATGAGGTTACTTCCTATTATTTATAGACTAGATGATGATAAGGAAGTAGATGATAAAGAAATGTGGAATAAAGCTAATCCATCATTTAAATTCTTTAAAGATTTAAGAATTGAGATGGAGCAAGAATATGAAGATATGAAATATCAACCTCAATTAGCAATTGAATTTATGACAAAACGTATGAATAGACCTGCTCAAGATAGTTTTACTGTTGTAGCAGAATGGGAAAAAATAGTTGCTACAAATCAAAAGATTCCTATTTTAGATGGATGTACTTGTATTGGTGGAGTAGACTATGCCAGTATAAGGGACTTTGTAGGATGTGGACTTTTATTTAAGTTTGGAGATAAAAGAGTATGGTTACATCATACATTTATATGTCATAAGGCATTAACTTTACCTGGTAGGAAAATAAAATTTGATATTGAGTTAGCAAAAAAAATGAATTTATGTACTATTTTAAAAGAAGATTCAGTTGATCCTAAATATATAGTAGATTGGTTTTTAGAAATGGCAACAAAATATAACATAAAAGATATCAAAACTGATAGCTATAGAAAATCATTATTAGCGAGTGCATTTAATGAAGCAGGGTTGCCTTTAAGTGATGTTCGTAATGGATACATAACTCATAACAAAATAGCTCCTTTATTAGAACAGTTATTTGCTAATGAAAATATAATTTTTGGTGATGATCCTATGATGCGATGGTATACAAATAATGTTTATGTAGATATGGATAAAAAAGGGAATAAAAGTTATAAAAAGATAGAGCCTAAGTTAAGAAAAACTGATGGCTTTTTTGCTTTTTTACATGCATTAAGTGAAGATGAAAATATCCCTCAAAGTGTTGTTAATGAACAAAGCTATTATGGATGCTATTCATATTAATGGAGGTGATTAAAATAGGAATAAGAAACTTTTTTAGCAATTTATTTAGTACAAAAATGAATGGTACTGGTACAAGTTCTTTACAAGCTGAAATATTTTATAAAGAATTTGCTATACAAACTTGTATATCCATAATTACAAATGCTTTGATTTTAGCAGAGTTTGAAACTTTTGAAAAAGGTAAAAAGCTTAAAAAAAATAACTACTATTTATTTAATATTGAGCCTAATATGAATCAAAATGCTACAGAGTTTTGGATGCAGGTTATTTCAAACTTAGTTTATGATAATGAATGTTTGATAATTCAACATGATGACCAGTTATTTGTAGCTGATTCATTTGAACATGAGGAATATGTGTTTTATGAAGATACATATAAAAACGTAGTTGTAAGAGGATATCAATTAAGTGATACATTTGAGGAATCGGATGTTATTTACTTAAAACTTAATGATGCCAATATAAAAACAGTTATAGATGGCTTATATAGTGATTACAGTAAACTTTTAGGAGTTTCTATATCTTCATATAAAAAATCAAATGGAAGAAAAGGGATATTACAAATAAACGGACAAGCTCCAATTCAAGGGATTGCAAAAGAAAACTTTGATAAATTAATGCAAGAAGATTTTAAAAATTACTTAGAATCTGAAAATGCAGTTTTACCTCTTAGTAATAGTTATAAGTTTGAAGAAAGTAAAAATGCAGGAACTATTAAGGATAGTAGGGATATAAGAGCTGTTATAGACGATATTATAGACTTTGTTGCATCGGCTTTTCATGTTCCAGCAGGAGTTATAAAGGGAGATATAGCAGGAGTTGAAGGACAAACTGATAACTTCCTAATGTTTTGTATAAATCCAATTGCAAAGCTTATTACAACTGAAATAAATAGAAAAATATATGGTAAATCTGATTTTATTGAAAGGACATATGTAAAAATGAACACTCAAAGAATTAGAGATGTAGATATATCAAAAATATCTAAAGCAGCCGATTTACTATTTAGAATAGGTGTTAACTCAATTGATGATAACTTAGAATTGATAGGAAAAGAGCCAATTAATACAGATTGGTCAAAAGAGCACTATGTAACTAAAAACTATCAATCTGTACTTAATCCTGATTTGAAAGGAGGTGAAAGACAAAATGGAAAAGAGAACAGTAAATCTACAATTTAGAAGTACTGATTTAGAAACAAGAAAAATAGAAGGTTATGCTGCTATATTTAGTGATGAATATACAAAACTAAAGGATAGATGGGGAGATTGCTTTTATGAAAAGATTTCACCAGGAGCATTTTTAAAAACATTAAATGATAAGACTAGAGATAAGTTTATGCTTATTAACCATGATTGGAATAAAGTTGTAGGGAGAACTAATTCAAACTTAGAACTTGAGGAAGATAATAAAGGTCTAAGATTTAGTTTAGAAGTTCCTAATACATCAGATGGTAATGACTTATTAGAAAATGTAAGGTTAGGATTAGTAAAAGGCTGTAGTTTTGGATTTAATATAGTAAATCAAAAGACTAGATGGGATGATGATTGGAATTTCTATCGAGATATTACAGAAGTTGATTTATTTGAAATAACAGCTACACCTATTCCAGCATATTCAGATACAGAAATAAGTTGTCGTTCTGAAGAATTATCAAATATTTCAATTAAAGAAATGAGAGAAAAAGAAAAAAACTTAGAAGGTCCAGAAAAACAAAATAAAATTAATGAAAATAGAAGTGCTGAAATTATTTCAGCATTTTTTAATGCATTTAAATAAGAAAGTGAGGAATTAATTAATATGGGAATGAAAAACTTAGATAAAACAGTAGATATGGGACAAATAAGAGCACAAGTAGATGAAGCTTTAAAAAAGAATAATTCAGAAGATATATCGGCAGCTTTAGTTAGAATGGCAGAAGG
This sequence comes from Paraclostridium tenue, assembly GCF_039521565.1. Classification (NCBI taxonomy): domain Bacteria; kingdom Bacillati; phylum Bacillota; class Clostridia; order Peptostreptococcales; family Peptostreptococcaceae; genus Paraclostridium; species Paraclostridium tenue. The sequence goes on along the minus strand of NZ_BAAACP010000020.1, from coordinate 6,085 downwards.
AATACAAGATAATATATTAAAAGAAGCACAAACACAAGCAAGAGCATTAATAAGAGCACAAGTTAATGATAGAAATGTATTAAATGAAAGAGGAATGAATGTTTTAACTACAGAAGAAAGAAATTATTATGAACAAGTAATAGAAAAAAGAGCTTTTACTAATCTAGATGTAGCTTTACCAAAGACTGTATTTGATAGAGTATTTGATGAATTAGAAAAAGAGCATCCACTTTTACATAGAATTGCGTTCCAAAATACAACAGCTGTTACTGAATGGGTAATAAGAAAGACAGATTGTGAATCAGCATGGTGGGGGAAATTAACAGATGCAATTAAAAAAGAGCTTTCAGAAGGTTTTGATAAGGTAAAAACAGATATGTATAAATTAACAGCATATATGCCAGTTTCAAAAGCTATGTTAGATTTGGGGCCTGAATGGTTAGATAGATATGTAAGAGCAGTATTAAGTGAATCTATATCAATGGCTTTAGAATATGCAATAGTCGCAGGAACTGGAAAAGACCAACCTATAGGAATGTTAAAAGATTTAAAAGGCTCTGTTGTTGAAGGAGTATACCCTGACAAGGCAGCAATAAAATTAAATGACTTTAAACCTACTACTTTAGGGAAAACTGTAATGGCTCCACTAACAAAAGGTGGGACAAGGGCAGTACCTTCTGTTTTAATTTTAGTTAACCCTCTAGATTATTGGGAAAAAGTGTTTGGAGCAACTACATTCTTAACAGCACAAGGTACTTATGCACATGGGGTTATGCCTATACCATCAGAAATTATACAATCTGTAGCAGTTCCAAAAGGAAAACTTATAGCAGGAATGGGAAAAGATTACTTTATGGGAATAGGATCAAGTCAAAAAATAGAGTATTCAGATGAATATAAGTTTTTAGATGATGAAAGAACTTATTTATCTAAACAATATGCTACAGGGAAGCCTACAGATAATGAATCATTCCTTGTATTTGACATAACAAAATTAAGTGCAGAAGTTCCAGCAGAGAGTAAATAATGTTAGATGAATTAAAACAAAATTTACAAATTACTTGGGATGATGAAGAAACAAATAAAAAACTTGAAAGAAGCTTAAGTTCAGGTAAAGAATATTTAAATTACATAGCAGGGGTTGAAATTGATTTTGATAACAGCCCCTTTGCTAAAAACTTATTATTAGAATATGGAAGATATTCTTATAATAATGCTGTAGAGTATTTTGAAACGAATTTTCAAAAAGAATTAACACATCTTCAAATAATGAGTGTGGTGAAAAAAGATGTATAATGATTTCAAAACTAAGCAAAAGGAATTATTAAAAACCTTTAAACATAAAATTGAAATAAAGACAATAAAAGATACCATTGTAAATGGTAGAAGGGTTAAAGAAACAGAAGAAAACTTTCATCCTTGCTATGCTAATGTGCTTGATTTGTATGGTAAGGAACTTTATAGTGCTTTGGAAGCTAAATTAGAGAATACAGCAATATTTGAAATAAGATATTGTGAAAAACTTGAAGCTTTAAGAAATAAAGAAGATTTTATTATAGTATGGCAAAACAAAAAATATAAAATTTATTATCCTGATTTCTTAGGATATAAAAAGAACTACATTCATTTGAAATGTAAAGAGGTTTTATAAATGAGTATTGAAATGGAATTTGAAGGTTTAGATGATCTTATAAAAACAGTTGAGTCTTTAGCTACTGAAACGGAAGTTGAAAGTATTAATAAAAAGATATTAAAAGAATGTGGGGAGTTAGCCTATGATACTGTTAAGCCATTAATCCATGAAAGTGAAGATAATAATAAGAGTGGTAGAAAAGGAAGTAGACCTAATGGTCATGCTCGAGATAATGTTCCAAAACCTAAATTAAGGAAGAAAGGTGGAAGAACTTATGTTGTTGTAGGATGGGAAAAATCTGATAACAGCCCTTATTATTATATGAAAATGGAAGAATGGGGCACAAGTCAAAGGCCTCCACATCATTCATTTGGTTTAGTTAATGAAATGTTAAAAAAGAAATATGATGATATAGCTAAAAAAGAATATGAAAAAAAAATTAAAAAGTTAGAGGGGTGATATAGTGGAAAATGAGGAATTTGATATTATAGCACTTGTTGCTCAAACTTTAGAGCCTACAAATGTTCCAGTATTTGAGGGGTGGTATGATGAAGAATTAAATAAAACTCATATAACTATACATGAATATTTAGATCAAGATGGTGATTATGAAGATGATGAAGCAAGTTGCATAGAACATTATATTCAAGTAGATATATGGAGCAAAGATAGTTTAGAAGCAGATAAATTAAAAAAACAAGTTAGAAAATTAATGATAGAAAATGACTTTATAAAAAATGCTGGTCAAAATTTTTATGAAAAAGAAACAAAAATTTATCGCAAAGCAATTAGATTTACTTATACAGAGTATTTGTAAATCTTTTTTATTTTAGAAAGGAGCTGAAATAATGACAGTAGAAAAAGCAGTAAAAACTCGTAGAATGGGATGTAAAGATATTTATGTAGCTTTAGTTACTGAAAATACAGCTACATCATATAAAACAGCTACACCTATAAAATTAGGTAGAGCCGTAGGAGCTAAAGTTACAATAAAAAATAATGTAGAAAAAACATATAGTGATGATACTGTTGAAGAAGTATTTGAAACTTTTGAAAGTGCTGAAATAGAAATAGAAAATAATAAATTATCTCCTGAACAAAAAGCATTATTAAGAGGTGCTACATATAAAAATGGTTTTTTAGTAAATAATACAAATGATAAAGCAGCAGAAATAGCTATAGGATGGAGAGCAAGACAAACAAATGGAAAGTATGAGTTTGTATGGTATTATTGTGGAAAGTTTAATCAAGGATTTAGTGAAGAATACGATACAAAAGGAGATAAAACAAAAACACAAACTTCTAAATTAAAAGGTACTTTCTATGGAAGGGAATTAGATGATAATTACAATACTGAAGTAGATGAAAGTTACTTAATGGATGAACATAATGATGCAAAAGAAGCTATAAAAGATTGGTTTTCTAAAGTTCAAGATCCAGTTACAACTCAAACGGTATAAATTGTATATAAATTTTTAAGTTAAAGAAAAAACTCTTTGTATAATCAAATATAAGAAGATATAAAATTATATTCGATGTATTAATCAATTATAAGGTACAACTCTTTAAAATGGCTTTGATTAGCTTATTTCAAAGAGTTGTATTTTTATTAAAAAATAATTAATTTAGAAGGTGAAATATATGAAAATAACAGTAAAAAAGAAAGAATATGATAGTGGTAAAATGCTATTAAGCAAATATAAAAAATATACCGAAGTAAGAGATAGACTTTCACAACAAGACGGATATACGTATAAAGATTTAGAAGATATGATGGATGTTTTAGTTTTTATATTTGATAATCAATTTACAATTGAAGATATAGAAGAAGATTTTGAAGTATCTGAAATAATTTATAATTTCATGAGAGCAGATATAGAAATAGCTGAAAAGCTTGATAAGAAAATAGAACAAACTAATCAACTTTTTATGAAGGACAAGAAATAGACTTTTGTAATATAACTATTTCTTGTCTAGATATAAATATATGTACTTGCTATAAATATAAAAAGACTATAGAACTATTTAAATTAATAGATTCAGGAAAAGATGAATTAAATAATATCTATAAGCTAATACATACTTTCTTTGATAATAAAGTAAAAATAAGAGATTTATATAACTTAGAGATATATGAAACTTTAAGTATATTTTATTTAATAAAAAAAGTTGTTTTAAATATCAATGATAAAATTGGAGATATTTTCTTTGAGAAAGTAGAACAACAAAAAAGTGCATTTGATGAATATGACAAAGAAAATGGATATGATGATATCGAAGAAGAAAAAAATGATATATATGATATATATTTAAATATCTTAAATAACTTATTTAAGATTTCAAAAAGAGTATTTGGTAATAGTTTAAAGCAAAGCTTAGAAATGGATCTTAATGAGTTGCTAGATTATTTTATGTATTACACTGAAAATTTAGATGAAGAAAATAACGATGAAGATTATGCAGATGCATAATCTTTTTATTTTTTGAGGAAAGGAGGAAAAATTAAATGGCTGCTAATGTAAAAATAAATGCTAATAGTACTGAGTTTAATAGGCAAATGGCTGAAATGGCTAGAGAATTAAACAAAGTAAAAAGTAGCTATAACTTAGCAAATACACAAGCGAAACTATTTGGAAGTACTACAGATGCTTTAAAAAGTAAGCAATCAGGACTTACAAGTAAAATTAATATACAAAATAGAATGATAGAAGCCCAATCTAAACACCTAAAAGACCTTAATAAAGATTTAGAAAAACAAAAAAGTGAAAGAGATAGATTAAATATAAAAATAGAAGAAACAAATAGAAAGTATAAAGAAAGTGTAAGTCAAACGGGTAAAAATAGTGAAGAATCAAAGAAATTAAAGCAAGAATTAGATAATTTAAAAAAAGAATATGAAAAAAATGATAAAGCTATAGATAGTAATATTAAAAAATTAGATAATGCAGAAGTTAAATTAAATAATAGCAAAAAATCATTAATGGAAAATAAAAAAGCATTAGAAGAAGTTAATAAACAGCTAGAAAAAAGTAAGCTTGATAAATTTAGTGAAGGACTTGAAAAGACTAGTCAAAAAGCTGAAAACATATCAAGTAAAATGAAACCAGCTAGTGCAGTTATAACTGGATTAGGAACTGCAGCAGCAGTAGCAAGTATGGGATTTGAAGATGGTATAGCAAAAGTAAGTACAATAGCAGATACCACTCAAGTACCTTTAAATAGTTTAAGAAAAAGTATATTAGATTTATCAGACCAAACAGGTATATCAAGTGAAGAAATAGCTAATAACGTGTATGATGCTATTTCAGCAGGTCAAAAAACTGGAGATGCAGTTAACTTTGTAAGTAATTCAACTAAACTTGCTAAAGCAGGATTTGCAGAAGCAGGACAAGCATTAGACATATTAACTACAATAATGAACTCGTATGGTTTAAAGGCTCAAGATGTTACGAAAGTAAGTGATACACTTATCCAAACTCAAAACTTAGGTAAAGTTACAGTTGGTCAGTTATCAGCTGATATGGGTAAGGTTATACCTACAGCTAAATCCTTAGGTGTAAATTTAAGTCAAGTAGCTAGTGGATATGCGATAATGACATCAAAAGGTATAAAATCGGCTGAAACAACAACATATATGAATAGTATGTTAAATGAACTTGGTAAAAGTGGTACAGCTGCAAATAAAGCATTGAAAAAAGCTAGTGGTAAGTCCTTTCCAGAACTTATAAAAAAAGGTAAGTCTTTGGGTGATATTTTAGCAATAATGGAAAAGGATGCTAAGAAAAGTGGTAAATCACTTTCAGATATGTTTGGTAGTGCTGAAGCAGGTAAAGCAGCACTTGTATTAAGTGCTAAATCAGGAAAAGAATTTAATGATATGCTTGGTAAAATGAAAGATAGTGCTGGATCTACTGAGAGTGCTTTTAACAAAGTTAATGCAGCAACAAATCAAGGACTAAAAAAAGCATTAAACTCTGCTAAAAATGCATTAATTGGGTTTGGAGATGTAATATCACCATTTATAGCTTTAGTTGCTAAAGGTATATCTTCTATAACTAAAGCTATAAGCGGAATGAGTAAATGGCAAAAAACATTAGTTGTAGGATTAGGAGCTGGATTTATTGCTACCAACTTAGCTATAGGTGCATTTGCAAAACTAACAAAAGGATTGAGTAATAATATAAAGTTTATGCAAAAATCAACTACAGCTATAAAAGATTATATAAAAGCTACACGAAATGGTGAGACTAAATTAGTTAAATTTGGAAAAGGTATATTAAATGCAACTAAAGCTGTAGGTAGGTTTGCAATTAGTATAGGTAAAACAGCTTTAAAAGGTGTGAAAGCTTTTGGAAAAGGAATATTGACAGTAACTAAAGCTGTAGGTAAATTTGCAATTAGTATAGGTAAAACAGCTTTAAAAGGTGTGAAAGCTTTTGGAAAAGGAATATT
>NZ_BAAACP010000019.1:0-39547 GCF_039521565.1 Paraclostridium tenue | reverse complement strand
GTCATATTTTAATCACTCCTCAGTTAATATTTTATAAAAAAAGATCCTACATAGATAGACACGCTTTTTCTCGTGTCCACTATATAGGATCCATTTTATGTTTGTCACACCTTTTTAATTATTCAGTAGCTTCTGCTAAATTTTCTTCGCACTCAAAGAAATTACTTTTGTCAAAATAATAAGTATGAAGATATCTGTGAGCTAAGTCGCCATAAGGTTCACCTAAAAATTCACTATATAGGTTATTTACAGAAGGGTTTTTATGAGGTTTACGTACTTCTGAATGCTTATCAATATGATAAAGAGCATTAGAACGCGCTTTTATCTTATCATAATCTCCATAGTGGTAAGGCTGGCCTCCACCAGCTACACAACCTCCTGGACAGGCCATAACTTCAATTATATGATAATTAGATTTTCCTGATTTGACTTCATCCATTACTTTTTTAGCATTTCCTAAGCCATTAACAGCACAGGCATTTATAATTGTGCTACCTATATTTACTTTAAATTCTTTTATTCCATCAATACCTCTAACTGATTTAAAATCAATGTTTTCTAAATTTTCATTAGTAAGCCACTCATAAGATGTACGAAGAGCAGCTTCTAAAACACCACCAGTAGCACCAAATATATTAGCAGCACCAGTTGATTCGCCCATTGGATTATCAAAAGGTTCATCATCTAAATTAAGGAAATCTATACCTGCTTGCTTAATCATCTTAGATAGTTCTCTAGTAGTGATGGATACATCAACATCAAAGAAATCATTATTTCCTAATTCTTCTCGAGATATTTCATATTTTTTAGCTATACAAGGCATTACAGAAACAACAGTAATATCTTTTGGCTTTATTCCAATTTTTGAAGAAAAGTAATTTTTAGCTATGGAACCAAACATATTTTGAGGAGATTTACAGCTAGAAACTAAGTTTAACAGAGTAGGGTAGTGATGTTCTAAATAATTTACCCAAGCTGGACAACAACTAGTTAAAATTGGCAAGTTTTTACCTTCTTTTAATCTATGAATAAATTCAGAAGCTTCTTCAAGAATAGTTATATCAGCTGCAAAATTAGTATCAAAAACATACTTAAAGCCTAACAGTTTAAGAGCTGATACAATTTTTCCAGTGGTAATTTCGCCTGGGTTTAATCCAAATTCTTCGCCTAAAGCAACTCTAACAGCAGGGGCAACTTGGACAACAACTGTTTTATCAACTTTATTAAGTTCATCCCAAACTAATCCTGTATTATTAACTTCTGTTAATGCTCCAGTAGGGCATACTGCTACACATTGACCACAGAAAGAACAGTTAGTTTTATCGATATCTTCATTAAAAAAAGTAGATACCATTGTTTCAAAACCACGATTAACACCAGATAAAACTCCTACTTTTTGTATTTCTGTGCACATTGTTTCACATCTTCTGCAAAGTATGCATTTATTATGATCTTTAATTATAGAATTACTTGATTTGTCTATTCCAAAATTGTTTTTTTCGCCTTTATAAGTTATTCCTCTTACTCCTAAATCTTGAGCTATAGTTTGAAGTTCACAATTACCATTTTTCTCACAAACAAGGCAGTCTTGAGGATGGTCTGATAATAAAAGTTCGACTACTGTTTTACGAGCATTCAGAGCACGAGGTGTATTAGTTTGAACTTCCATACCTTCACGTACATTCGTTGCACAAGCTGGAACTAATCCTTTTTTTGTATCAACCATACATATACGACAAGATGCACATTTATTATTCATATTTATTTCGTCCATATGAAGATGACAAAGTGTTGGAATTTTAATATTTAGTTTTTTAGCAGCATCAAGGATTGTAGTTTCGTTCTCAACAGATACTGCTTTACCGTTTATAGTTAAGTTAACTAAACTCATTGATTATCCCCCTTATTTCTTAATTATTGCATTAAACTTACAGTTATCCATACAAGAACCACATTTTAAACACTTAGTTGCATCAATTTTATGTTTTTCTTTAACATTTCCAGATATGCATCCTGCAGGACAAATTCTAGAACATTTTGTACAACCTATACAATTATCTGTTATAACAAAGTTTAATAGTGCCTGACATTTACCAGAAGGGCACTTTTTATCGACAACATGAGCTTTATATTCATCATAAAAATAATTAAGAGTACTTAAAACTGGATTAGGTGCTGATTTGCCTAGACCACATAAAGATGTAGTAGCTATAGTTTTAGAAAGATTTTCTAAGTCTAATAAATCTTGTTCACAACCTTTGCCATCTGTTATTTTTGTTAATATTTCAAGTAAACGTTTATTTCCTACACGACAAGGAGTACATTTACCACATGACTCTTCAACTGTAAATTCTAAGAAGAATTTAGCTATATCTACCATACAATCTGTTTCATCTAAAACAAGCATACCACCCGAACCCATCATAGAACCAAGATGGCTTAAATTATCAAAATCTATAGGCGTATCAAGATGATCAACAGGAATACATCCGCCAGATGGACCTCCAGTTAAAACTGCTTTGAATTTTTTGTTATCTGGAATGCCTCCACCTATGTTATAAACAATATCTTTTAATGTAGTTCCCATAGGTATTTCAACAAGACCAACATTATTAATTTTTCCACCTAATGCGAATACTTTAGTACCTGATGAATTTTCAGTTCCAATATTTCTATACCATTGACCACCATTTTCTATTATTGGAGGTATATTTGCAAAAGTTTCAACATTATTTGAACATGTAGGTACATCCCAAAGGCCTTTTTTAGTTGAGCTATAAGTTTTCATACGAGGTTCACCACGATTACCTTCTATTGAACGCATTAGAGCAGTGCCTTCACCACAAACAAAAGCTCCTGCACCATATTTAAGTTCTATTTTAAAGTTAAATCCAGTACCTAATATATTTTCCCCTAATAATCCTAGTTTTTCAGCTTGACTGATAGCTAGATTTAATCTTTCTATAGCCAGAGGATATTCAGCTCTTATGTAAATATAACCAATGTCTGCGCCAACAGCATATCCACAAATCGCCATTGCCTCAAGTACTTTATGAGGACATCCTTCAAGTATAGATCTATCCATAAATGCACCTGGGTCACCCTCATCAGCATTACAAACAACATATTTTTGGTTAGATTTTGAATTTCTAGTAGCTTCCCACTTTATACCTGTTGGGAATCCTGCGCCACCTCTACCTCTTAATCCTGAAAGTTTTACTTCTTTTATAACTTCTTCAGGAGAAAGTTCAGTTAGACATTTACTAAGATTAGCATAACCATTATTAGCTATATAATCTTCAACTTTTTCAGGGTTCATATAACCACACTTATGAAGAGCTATACGCATTTGTTGCTTATAGAATGACATATCCTCTAGTTTAGAAACTTTTTTTCTTTCAGAGGCTTCTAAAAATAATAATCTATCAACTAAATTACCATTAACTAAATGTTCTTGTACAATCTCTTTTGCATCATCAGCTGATACTTTTATGTAAAAAATATCATCGGGACAAACCCTAATTATTGGTCCTTGAGCGCAGAATCCAAAACAGCCTGTCAAAGAAACAGATACAAAATCTTCAAGTCCTGCATTTTTAATTTCTTTTTTTAGACTATCGATTATAGGTAAACTATTTGCGGATCTACATCCAGTATCTCCACAAACTAATAATTCTTTTTTATTTTTTTCTTGGCAGTTACTATCTCTTAAATATAGATTTGGTTTTAATTTATCAATTAGATCTTTAAGCTCGACAAATGATTTTATTTTATTCATATATTCCCCCCCTTTTTTATATTAACAAGTAGCTTCTATTTGGTTATATTCATCTAGGATATCTTTTACTTGATTAACTGTAACTTGTCCATAGACTTTTCCATTTACAACAACTACTGGAGCTAAACCACAGGCTCCAACACATCTTAAACCTTCAAGAGAATATTTAAGATCAGGTGTTGTTTCTCCAGATTTTATACCTAATTGTTTTTCAAATTCAGCAAGTATTTTATCAGCACCTTTGACAAAACATACAGTTCCTAAGCAAACACTTATTTTATATTTACCTTTTTGTTCAGTAGTAAAGTAAGAATAGAAACTTACGACTCCGTAAACTTTAGCAGGCGAAACATCTAATTTTTTTGAGATATGAAGCTGAACTTCTTTAGGTAAGTATCCAAATAAACCTTGAGCATGATGTAGGACTTGAATTAATGCACCCTTTTTAGTTGGAAGAGCATCGATAAATTCATCTAATTCTTCAAATAATTTGTTATTACATTGAGAACAATTACACATATACAACCTCCTTATATTGAATATAAAATTTTATAATCTATTATCATTATATTTATCATCTTATTAATATTATAACTTATTTATTTTAAATATTTTTGGAAGTTTACTAAATTTTCAAAAAATAAAATATTAACATTTATAAAAAAACTTAAAAAAATACCTCAAGTAATAATATTATTACTTGAGGTATTTAAAAAATAATTTATAAAACAGGTGATAAAAGCCTTGATATAGACTCTTTAAATTTTATTATTTGAGATCTATTATCATAAATTTCTTGAGTAACTTGAACACATTTTTTTATGTCAGCTTCAAAAATTTGTTTTTGTTTTATTGCTATATCAGGACAATACATAAATGCATTTACTTCAAAGTTAAGTTCAAAACTACGTATATCCATATTAGCAGTACCTATTGAACAAATAGAATCATCCATAACTACTGTTTTAGAATGTAAAAAAGCATTTTTATCATAAGTATAAATTTTAGCACCAAATTTTAAAAGTTCTCCTGCATATGAATATGAAGCCCAATAAACGAAAGGATGATCAGGTTTAGATGGAATCATAATTCTAACATCTACGCCTGATAAACAAGCTATTTTAAGGGCATCAAGTAGCGAACTATCTAATATAAGATATGGTGATTGAATATATATGTACTTTCTAGATTTTTGAATCATTTTAAGATATCCATACTTTATTTCATCTATCTCTGATAAATCAGGTCCACTAGACACAATTTGAATACCTGTATTTCCATTATAAGGATTTATATCATCATTTAGATATTTTGTAAAATTAATATCTTCACGAGTTGTATATCTCCAATCCATCATAAATCTAAGGTTTAAATCATTAACAGCAGAGCCTGTGATTTTAGTGTGAGTATCTCTCCAATAACCAAATTTAGGGTCTTTGCCTAAATATTCATCTCCAACATTAAATCCTCCGACGAATCCAACTTCACCATCTATTACAACAATTTTACGGTGATTTCTATAATTTAGATTGAAGTTTATAATTTTTAGAAATGAAGGGAAGAAACCGCCAATCTTTCCCCCTGCTTTTTTAAATCTTTGAATCCCTTTTTCAGATAGTAGTCTACTTCCAACTGTATCATATAAAAGTCTAACCTCTACACCTTCAGAGATTTTATTAATAAGAATGTCTAAAATTTCATTACCAATTTCGTCATCTTTGAAAATATAAAATTCAATATGAATATATTTTTTAGCTTTTTTTAGTTGTAATTTAAGCTCATCAAAAAACTCATTACCATCAGTATAAATGGAAACTTTGTTATTTGTAGTATATGGTGAGCTATTTAAAGTAGCTAAAGAATAAATCATATCCTTATGTTCAACTATACTAGGTTCAAATTTTTCTGAGTATTGTAAGAAATCACTAGAATCTAACATTCTACTTTTTAGTTTTTCATCTTCCTCTTTTTTTAATTTAAACATATTGTATTTATTCATACGTCTACCAAATACTATGTATAAAACAAATCCTGCAGCAGGAACTATTGTTAGTATTAAAATCCATGCAACTGTAGAATCTATACTTCTTCGTTCTCTAAATATAAGATTTAGCATGACTAAAAAGTTAATTATATATATAGCAGTAACTGCAAATTGGTATGAAAAAATTTCAGATAAAATATTAATCGCCCCCTCGCAAATATATTTTTATCAAACAAATAATTATATTAATTATAACAAAAAGGAATATTTTTCTCTATATAAAAACCCTCTTATTAAAAATAAGAGGGTTTAATACATTTATATTTAATTATTATTTTTCATTTTTACTCATAAATAAGAAGTAATAAGAACCTGCTATTATCATACCACCTAATATATTACCTATAGTAACAGGTAAGAAGTTGTGTAATAATATATTTCCTATATTTAAGTTAGCAACATCAGCTAAAGTTTTATGAGCAGCTTCTAAATACATTGGATTTAATTTAACCATTAAACCAGCTAATAAGTATCCCATGTTTGCAACAACGTGTTCAACTCCGATACATACGAATACGAATATACCTAACCAACCCATGATTACTTTTCCTGAAACATTTTTAGCAGCATATGATGCCCATACAGTAGCACAAACTAATAAGTTACATACTACACCTGAAGCTACAGCAGCCATAAATCCTATATTTGTTTTCCCAACAGCATTTTTTATAACAACACCACCGTATAAACCATTACTCCAATCAAATACACCAGAGTTAGCAACTAAAGCAGCAGCAAATGCTGCACCTATTAAGTTTCCTATCCAAACTAAAGCCCAGTTTTTACCAGCTTGTCCCCAAGAAACTTTTTTCTTAAGAGCTGCTAAAGTTATAAGTATGTTACTTGTAAATAAATCTCCACCTGCAATTAAAATAAGTACAAGACCAGCAGGGAACATAAGTCCAGCTACCATTTTTCCTAATCCATAAGTAGCAGGATTAGCTAATAGGTTATAAGATGCTGCAATAGAACCTAAAGCACCTAAAGCTATATACATTCCAGCTAAGAATGCAGATACTAAAACTTTTTTAGTTGGAGTTGTTGCTTTTTTGATACCTGCATTTAATGTGTACTCAGCCACTTCAGCAGGTGTAAGCATTTTTTTGTCACTCATTTATAATTCCTCCCGTAAAATAATATACAATTTAGTCAAAAATTTATCATTTATATACACCGTTAATAAGTATACAACAAAATATACATTTTGTATACAAAAAACGACATACAAAAAACATACTATTTTAATTACTCAAAAAATCAAACTAAGTAAACGTATTCTAATGGATTTGAGTCAATTAATTTAATTTAGATTCATATAATTAAGTAAAAATAGTTGGGAGGAAATAACATGTATATAAACTTTCTTACACCTGTAGAGATAACTAAGGCTACTATAGAGTCCGGGATAAAAAAAGCTCACTTATCTACAAAGAAAATGATACTTCTTGGGATTTTAGCAGGATTATTTATAGGATTAGGAGGGCTAGGAAATATATTAATAAGTCAAACTGTATCAGATATTGGCTTATCTAAATTTGCTGGTGCTTGTGTATTTCCAGTAGGACTTATGTTAGTTGTTGTTTGTGGAGCAGAGTTATTTACAGGTAATAATCTTATGACAATAGCCCTTATGGACAAAAAAATTACAATTAAGCAGATGTTAAGAAACTGGGGATTTGTGTATTTGGCTAATTTTATAGGAGCTATAATTCTTGTAAATTTTATTTATTTTAGTGGGATTTTAAGTCAAGATGCAGCTATTAAAGCTATTAATATTGCAGAAAATAAAGCGTCATTAGATTTTATTCAAGCTTTTTTAAGAGGGATACTGTGTAATATTCTTGTTGTTTTAGCAGTTTGGTTTGCAACTGCTGGAAAAGATATAATTTCTAAGATATTTGCATGTTGGTTTCCTATTATGCTATTTGTACTATGTGGTTTTGAACATAGTATAGCAAATATGTTTTTTGTTCCTATGGGAATGATTTTAGGTGCTGATATAAGTATTTACCAATTAATATTTAATTTGGTAACTGTAACACTTGGAAATATAATTGGAGGTGCAATTTTAATACCTTATATATATTATAATTGTTATGTGAGTAAAGATAAAATAAACTAAATATATAATAAAAAAACGTTGATAGTTATATCAACGTTTTTTAGGCTTTTTTCAAGGTGTTTGTATATTGTTATTTTGGTTTTAATACATTATTATAGTATATGTATAATTTTAAAGTAAATAAATAATTTATAAAGTGAATAAATGACATTGATTAGGAGGAAATATAATGGATAAGAAATTTATATATAAAAGTTTATTAGATATATTAGATAAAGAAGAAATTTTTTTAGATGAGCCTATGAAAAAACACATATCATTCAAAGTTGGAGGTCCTGCTGATTTTTTGGTTAAGCCTAAAAATGAAGAACAAATAAAAAAGTTAATAACTTTATTAAAGAGTGAAAACATACCTTATATAGTAGTTGGGAATGGATCAAATCTTTTAGTTAAGGATGGAGGAATTAGAGGGGTAGTTATAAAAATATCCGATAACTTTAATAACTTTGAAGTAAAAGATAAAACTGTATTTGCTCAATCTGGAGCTTTACTTTCACTTATGGGAAGAGCAGTATTAAATAACAATTTAACTGGGTTTGAATTTGCAGCCGGAATACCTGGTACACTAGGTGGAGCTATAGCTATGAATGCAGGAGCTTATGGTGGTGAAATGAAGGATATAATTAAATCTGTAAGATTAATGGATGAAGAAGGAAATATATTTGAGTTAAAAAATGAGGAAATGGAATTTGGATATAGAAAAAGTATATTAAGTAAAAAAGATTATATAGTTTTATCAGCCGTATTTGAGTTACAAGAAGGCAACTATGATGAAATAAAAAACTATATGAGAGAATTAACAAAGAGTAGAGTTACAAAACAACCTCTAAATTTACCTAGTGCAGGAAGTACATTCAAAAGACCGGAAGGTCATTTTGCAGCTAAATTAATAGAGGATAGTGGATTGAAGGGATTGACATTAGGGAAAGCTCAAGTTTCAGATAAACATGCGGGGTTTGTAGTTAATCTTGGAAATGCAAAAGCTAAGGATATATTAGATTTAATAGATGTAGTTAAAAGCACAGTATATTCTAAGTTTGGAGTTATGTTAGAAGAGGAAGTCAAGATACTAGGAGATGAATAATATTATGGAAATAATAGCTGATTATCATACACATACTGTGTATAGTCACGGAAAAGGAACTATCGAAGATAATGTAAAAGTAGCTATTCAAAAGAATATAAAAAAAATAGGCATATCAGATCATGGTTATAAGCATATTGCGTATGGAGTAAAATATGATAGTATAGCTAAAATGAGAGAAGAAATAGATATGCTTAATGAAAAATATAAAGATATAGAAATTTTATTAGGTATGGAGTGTAATATATTAGATGATAAAGGAAATATAGATATAGATGAAAAAATATTGACTATGTTAGATTATACAATGGCTGGTTATCATTTTGGATCAATGCCTTCATCTATCAAAAGTGCACTTAATCATGCATTTAATTATCTAAAGTTTAAAAAACATTGTAAGGACTATAACACTAATGCTGTAGTAAATGCTATAAAAAATAATAATCTTTTTATAGTAACACACCCAGGAGATAAGGGAGATGTATATATAGAAGAAATTGCTAAAGTAGCAGTAAAAAATAATACATTTTTAGAAATAAATTCTCATCATGGGTATTTAAATAGTGAACAATTAAAAAAAATAAAAGATACAGGTGCCAAATTTATGATAGGCTCTGATGCACATAGACCAGAGCATGTTGGAAATTTTGATAAAGCTATAAAGATAGCTAAAGAAGCAGAATTAGATTTTAATCTTATAAAAAATATTAAACTTTAAGTGAGGGGGATATAATATGAGGTTTATAATAGTAACAGGATTATCTGGATCTGGTAAAAGTGAAGCTATGAAATCTTTAGAAGATATTGGATTTTATTGTATAGATAATTTACCTCCAACTCTTATAACAAAATTTGCAGAATTATGTTATCAAGGAAATTCAAATATAGATAAGGTAGCTTTAGGTATAGATATAAGAGGTAGAGAATTTTTTGAAACTTTACATGAAAGCTTAAGTTATTTAGAAAAAGAAGATTATAAATATGAAGTGTTATTTTTAGATTGTGCAGATGATGTTTTGGTTAAGAGATATAAAATGACTAGAAGAAATCATCCTCTAGCTAAATCTACACAAATAACGGAAGGTATAAAAGAAGAAAGAGCAATATTACAAACTTTAAGAGAAAAAGCTGATAGTATAATAGATACTAGTAATATGAAGCCTAGGGATTTAAAGGAAGAGATAAGTAGGTTATACTTAGAAGGAGAAGAAAATCCTAAACTTACAATATCTATAGTGTCATTTGGTTTTAAGCATGGAATTCCTATAGATGCAGACTTAGTATTTGATGTTAGATTTTTACCTAATCCATATTATATAGAAGATTTAAGACCTAAAACAGGAGATGATCAAGAAGTAAGAGACTATGTAATGGATTCAGAAGTTAGTAAAGAATTTTTTGCTAAATTAAAAGATATGATTGAATTTTTAATACCTCAGTACATTGAAGAAGGAAAAAGTCATCTAGTTATTGCCATTGGATGTACAGGTGGGCGACATAGATCTGTAACAATTTCTAATTTAATATATGATGAATTAATTAAAAAGGGTTATAGAGTTGTAAAAAAACATAGAGATTACACTCTTAGATAAAATATGGAGGGAATTATGACATCAGTAATGATTTTTATAGGGGTAGTAGGGTGGATTTTATTAATATCAATATTGATATATCTTAAGATGAAAAAAGAAGACAATACTAAAACTATAAAAAATGACTCAATAGAAAAAGAAAAATCTAAAGTTGTTGTAATAGGAGGCGGAACTGGACAGTCAGTTTTTTTAAGAGGATTAAAGCATTATACTCCTAATATAACAGCTATAGTAACAGTTGCTGATGATGGGGGAGGCTCAGGGGTACTAAGGGAAGATTTAGGTATGTTACCTCCCGGAGACATAAGAAACTGCTTATTATCCCTAGCAAATATAGAACCTACTATGAGTGAGGTTATGAAGTATAGGTTTACAGACGGTGTTTTAAAAGGTCAAAGTTTTGGAAATCTTTTTTTAGCTGCTATGAATGGTGTTTATGGAAATTTTGAAACTGCAGTTTATAAAATGAGCGAGATATTTGCTATAACAGGTAGAGTATTACCTGTAACACTTGAAGATATAAATTTAATTGCTCACCTTGAAAATGGAAATTTAGTAAAGGGAGAGTCTAATATACCAAAACATGTAAAATCTCAAAATACACGTATTAGTAAAATTCAATTAGAACCAGAAGGTGCAAAGCCATTAGATGAGGTTATTAAATCTATATATGACGCAGATAAGATTGTAATAGGACCAGGAAGCTTATATACGAGTATAATGCCTAATTTATTAGTTGATGGTGTTGTAGAAGCTATAAAAAAATCTAAGGCACCTAAGATATATATAGCCAATATAATGACACAACCTGGAGAAACTGATAACTACAATGTTTTAGATCACGTGAAAGCAATAAATAAACATTGTGGAGAAAATATAATTGATATAGTTATAACTAATAATGAAGTACTACCTAAGCCTGTATTTGATATATATAGCAAAGATGGAGCAAGTCAAGTTTTATTAGACAAAAATCAAAAACAAACACTGGAAGATATAGGAATAAAAGTGATAGAATGTAATTTAGTAGAAATAAAGAGCAACTATATAAGACATGATGCTGATTATATATCTAATATAGTTGTCAATTTGGCACTAAGTCATAGTTATGATAATGAGAAGTAAAAAAGGATTTTAAAAGTTTATGTAGAAATCCTTATTATTATGTTATTTTAAGGAGTGAACACCAATGAGAGAAGAGGTTAGTGCCGGGGGCGTAGTATTATTTGGTAATGCAGTGCTCTTACTTAGAAAATTTAATGGAGATTGGGTATTACCTAAAGGCAAAGTGGAGATTGGAGAAAATAGAGAAGACGCAGCTCTTAGAGAAGTTTTGGAAGAAACTGGTGTTAAAGCTGATATATTAAAGTATCTAGGTGAAATTCATTATACCTTTAAAGAAAACTGGGATGAAAATAGAGCAGTTCACAAAACAGTCTATTGGTATCTTATGCAAGCGAGAAGCATGGATACAATTCCTCAAAAAGAAGAAGGATTCATAGATGCTAAATTTGTACATCTAGACAGGGTTGTTGATTTAGCTAGATATGATGATGAAAAGGAAATTATAAAAGTAGCTTTAGATGAAATAAAAAAAAGATTAAAGAAGAATTAACTATAGGTGATAGAATATGTCTTTTTCAGCAGAAACAAAAAATGAATTGGCAAGAGTTTTCTCGGATAATAAATGTTGTAACATAAGCGAACTTTCTGCAATAGTTAGATTATCAGGAAGTATACAGATTGCTGGATATAAGAAATTAAACTTAAAAATAAGTACAGAATTAAATTCAACTGCTAGAAAGGTCTTTAAACTACTAAAATCAAACTTTGGAATTCATACAGATATATCAGTAAATAAAAACCAAATGTTAAAGAGAAATAGTAGTTATGTATTAATGATAACTAATGACATGGGTGCTAAAGATTTATTAAGAGAATTAGGTATATTATCAGAAGAAGAAGGTTTTTTAACTATGAATAAAGTGCCTGAAAATCTTATAAAAGATAATGAGTGTGTTAGAGCTTTTATAAGAGGTGCATTTTTAGGTGGTGGATCTATAAGTGATCCTGAAAAAAATTATCACTTAGAATTTGTAACAAATAATGAAGAATTCGCAGAATCTTTAAAAGACCTTATAAATTCATTAGGATTTAATTCTAAAACAGTATCTAGAAAAAATAATTATGTGGTTTACTTAAAAGAAAGTGAACAGATATCAGATTTATTAAATATTATAGGAGCACATCAAGCCCTACTTAGCCTTGAAAGCACGAAGATAGTCAAAGAAATGAGAAATAATGTAAATAGACTTGTTAACTGTGAAACAGCAAACTTATCAAAGACTGTAAATGCAGCAGTTAGACAAATAGAAAATATAAAATATATTGAAGAAAAAATGGGTTTAAATCATTTACCACCTAATCTAAGGGAAATAGCTATGCTAAGAATCGAGTATGAAGATTTAACTTTAAAAGAATTAGGTGAAATGGCAAAACCAGAACTAAGCAAGTCAGCTGTAAATCACAGATTAAGAAAAATAGAACAAATAGCGGATGATTTAAGAGCAAAATATGAATAAGAGGCGTTAAGCCTCTTTTTATTTTAAATAAGTATTAAAATTATAAATATTGGATTTTGATTAACACATGTTTATTGTGGTAAAATTACTTTTATAAGCAGGAGGTGAGGTCTTTGAGTAAAGATTTTGTTCATTTACATGTTCATACAGAATATAGTTTACTAGATGGTTTTTCTAGAGTCAAAAACCTAGTAAGTAGAGCTAAAGAGTTAAATATGAGTGCTGTTGCAATAACTGATCATGGTTGTATGTTTGGAGCGATAGATTTCTTTAAAGTTGCGAAAAAGGAAGGCATAAAGCCTATAATAGGATGTGAGGTTTATACAGCACCTAGAAGTATGAGGGATAAAGACCCGAATTATGATAAATCTCAGGGGCATTTAATACTTCTAGCTAAAGATGCGGAAGGATATCAAAACCTTATAAAGTTAGTTTCAAAGGCATATGTACAAGGATTTTACTATAAGCCTAGAGTGGATATAGATGAAATAAGAAATCATAGTAAAGGGATTATTGCATTATCGGCTTGTTTAGCAGGAGATGTTTCTCAAGCGTTAATGAATAGAAATTATGATAAAGCTAAAAATATAGCATTAAAATATAAAGAAATATTTGGCGAAGATAATTATTATATTGAAATACAAGATCATAACTTACCAGAACAAAAAGAGGTAAATAGAGAGTTAATAAGACTTTCAAAGGAAATAGGTGTAGGATTAGTTGCAACTAATGATGTGCACTATGTTAAGAAAGAAGATTCTAAGATACATGATATTTTAATGTGTATACAAATGGGAAAGACAGTTAATGACCCGACTAGAATGAGATTTGGTAGTGATGAATTTTATTTAAAATCTAGGGAAGAGATGGAAGAAATATTTCCTGATGTGCAAGAAGCTTTAGATAACACAATTAAGATTGCACAAATGTGTAATGTAGAATTTGATTTTAATACGATACATTTACCACAGTATGATGTTCCTGATGGATACACACCAAGAGAGTATTTAAGAATGTTATGTTTTAAAGGATTAGAAGAAAGATATAAAAATCCATCACAAGAAATACTTGATAGGCTAGAATATGAGCTAGGTGTAATAGAAAAAATGGGGTATGTAGAGTATTTCCTTATAACGTGGGACTTCATAAACTTTGCAAGAGAAAATAAAATTATGGTTGGGCCAGGAAGAGGTAGTGCTGCTGGTTCTATAGTTTCATATACATTGTATATTACAGATATAGACCCTATAAAGTATTCTTTATTATTTGAAAGATTTCTTAACCCAGAACGTATATCTATGCCCGATATAGATATAGATTTTTGTTATGAAAGAAGAGAAGAAGTTATAGATTATGTAAAGCGTAAATATGGAGAAGATCATGTTGCTCAAATAATAACATTTGGAACAATGGGAGCAAAGGCTGCAATAAGGGACGTTGGTAGAGTTTTAGATATAAGTTATAACAAAGTAGACAATATAGCAAAAGAGATACCTTTTGCATTAGGAATGACAATAGATAAAGCGTTAGATACAAATCCTAATTTAAGAAAGTTATACGAAGAAGATAATGAAACGAAAGAAATAATAGATGTATCTAGAAAAATAGAAGGAATGTTAAGGCACGCATCTACACATGCAGCTGGTGTTGTTATATCTAAAAAGCCAATAGATGAATATGTACCTTTATATAAACATCAAGATGCAATAACTACTCAGTTTACTATGACAACTTTGGAGGAGTTAGGTCTGTTGAAGATGGACTTTTTAGGTTTAAGAACTTTAACAGTTATAAGAGATGCATTAGATTTAATAGAAAAAAATCATAATATAAAAATAGATTTTTCGAGTATGGAATATGATGACCCTAAAGTTTATGAATTACTTTCATCAGGAAATACACTAGGAGTATTCCAGTTGGAAAGTGGTGGTATGAGAAGCTTTATGAAGCAATTAAAACCAGATAATTTTGAGGATATAGTTGCTGGTATATCACTTTATAGACCAGGTCCTATGGATTCTATACCAAACTATATTAATAATAAAAATAACCCTGAAAATGTAGAATATTTACATGAAAAGTTAAAACCTATAATGGAGGTTACGTATGGGTGTTTAGTTTATCAAGAGCAGGTAATGCAGGTCGTTAGAGATTTAGGTGGATATAGTTATGGGCGAAGTGATTTAGTTAGAAGAGCTATGGGTAAAAAGAAAATGGATGTAATGGAAAAAGAGAGACAATACTTTATTCATGGAAAATTTGATGGCAATGGAGAACTTGAAATAGCAGGTTGTGTTAGAAATGGAGTTCCAGAGGATATTGGAAACAAGATATTTGATGATATGATAGACTTTGCAAAATATGCATTTAACAAAAGTCATGCGGCAGCGTATGGAGTATTAGCTTATGAAACGGCATATTTAAAAGCTCACTATCCAGTAGAATTTATGGCAGCCCTTATAACTAGTGTTATGGGAAATACAGATAAAGTTGTAGAGTATATAAGAGAATGTAATAACCTAAAAATAGGTGTTTTAAAACCAGATATAAATAAGAGTTTTACTAAGTTTTCTGTTGAAGATAATAATATAAGATTCGGATTAGCAGCAGTCAAAAATGTAGGAGTAAATGTATTAAATAATATTATTGCAGAAAGAGAAAATGGTGGGGATTTTAAAGACTTTAATGAATTTTGTAAAAGATTAGATTCTAAAGATGCTAATAAACGTATAATTGAAAGTCTTATTAAGTGTGGTGCATTTGATGAGATGGGAAATAACAGAGCAAGTTTACTTCTTGGCTTTGAAAAGTTATTAGAAAGTATAGCTTTAGATAGAAAGAAAAATTTAGTCGGACAAGTATCACTATTTGATGGATTTGAAATGGATGCATCAATAAATAATGATATACAAAATATGTACAAATTATCTCAAGTAAAAGAGTTAGAAGAAAAAGAAAAGTTATATCTAGAAAAAGAAGTTTTGGGTATGTATGTAAGTGGTCATCCTTTATCTCAGTATAAAGATAAGCTTAAAAAAAATACTACAATTAACAACGCAGATTTAAATGATATAAAAGAAGATTATGTTAGCTATTTAAACTTAAATGAAAAAGAAGTTACAATGGGTGGAATAGTAATAAACAAAACTATAAGAACGACTAAAAGAAATGATTTAATGGCTATAATAGAACTAGAAGATTTATATGGAGTTATAGAAGTTATTGTATTTCCGCAAGTTCTTCAAAAATATAATGCGATAATTCAGGAAGATAAAATTATATATATAAAAGGAAGATTAAGTATAAAAGAAGATGAAAATGCAAAACTTATAGCTAGAGAGATAATTGATATGAACGAAAATATAAATCAAGAAAAACCCACACTATATTTAAAAATAAATTCTATAGAAAATAAAGATCTAGTAAATAATTTAATATCTGTGGTTACTAAATACAAAGGTGATAATGATATATATATATATGCAGAAAACATAAAACAGATGTATAAGTGGAATCACATAAAAGTTAATATAAATGAAAATTTAATTAATGAGTTGCAAAATATATTACCTAAAACTAATATAAAAGTAAAAATTTAACAAATTTTAAAATTTTATTATATAAAAAGATAGCGAAATTATGATATAATAACAAAAAATAGATAATTTCGCTTCTATTGAATTTTTTTAATTTCACTGGGATAAAAAAACAGTATAGGGACAAAAAAAGTCCCTTGAGTTTGATTAAGTATAATAATCAACTAGGAGGTAAATATAATGAAAACTATAGGTATATTAACTAGTGGAGGAGATGCACCTGGTATGAATGCAGCCATAAGAGCTGTTGTTAGATCTGCTATATACTATGGATGTAAAGTTTATGGAATAAATAGAGGATACAAAGGATTAATAGAAGAAGATATACAAGAAATGAATTTATCTTCAGTTGGAGATATAATACATAGAGGAGGAACTATACTAAAATCTTCTAGATGTGAAGAATTTAAGACAGAAGAAGGAAGAGCTATAGGAGTAAAAATACTTAAAAAATATAAGATAGATTGTCTTGTTGTTATAGGTGGAGATGGGTCATTTAATGGAGCTCAAAAATTAAGTGAATTAGGATTTCCGGCTATAGGAATACCAGGGACTATAGATAACGATTTACCATATACAGATTATACTATAGGATTTGATACAACTATGAATACTATAATAGATGCAATAGGAAAGATAAGGGATACTTCTTCATCTCATGAAAGGGTTAACATAGTTGAAGTTATGGGGAGACATTGCGGAGATTTAGCTTTATATGCAGGTCTTGCAGGTGGTGCTGAAACCGTTATAGTACCTGAAATTGATTTTAAAATTGACGATGTTTGTAAAAGATTAAAGACAACTCAAAAAAGAGGAAAGAGACACAGCATAATAGTTTTAGCAGAAGGTGTTGGCAATGCTAGAGAATTAGGAGACCAAATAGTTGCTAGAACAGGAGCAGATTTAAGAATAACAGTACTAGGACACGTTCAAAGAGGTGGAAGCCCAAGTGCATTTGATAGAATACTTGCAAGTAAAATGGGTGTACGTGCTGTAGAATTATTATTAGATGGTAAATCTGCTAGAGTAGTTGGTATAAAAGATAATAAAATAATTGACATGGATATACATGAAGCTTTATCTATGGAAAGAAAATTTGATGATGAAACTTATGAAATGGTAAAAATATTATCTATATAAATTAGGAGGAGTTAACATGTTAAAAGGGATAAAAAAGACTAAAATAATTTGTACACTAGGACCAGCATCACAAAGTGAAGAGGTTTTAACTCAGCTTGTAGAAAATGGATTAAATGTATGTAGATTTAACTTCTCTCATGGATCTCATGAAGAGCATAAAGAAAGATTTGATATGGCTAAAAAAGTAAGGGAAAAATTAAATAAGCCAGTAGCTATATTATTAGATACTAAAGGACCAGAAATAAGAACTGGTAACTTTGATGCACCAGAAGTTTTATTAGAAGAAGGTCAAAAATTTACTATAACAATGAAAGATGTTATGGGAACAAAGGATATATGTACAGTTAGTTACAAAGGTCTTGCTAAAGATGTTGTTGCTGGAGATACTATATTAATAGATGATGGACTAGTAGGACTTAAGGTAGAAGAAGTTAAAGGAGAAGAAATACATTGTGTAGTTGAAAATTCTGGAATAGTTAAAAATCACAAAGGGGTTAATGTTCCTAGAGTTAAAATAAATTTACCAGCATTAACTGAAAAAGATGTAAAAGATATAGAATTTGGTATATCTCAAGGAATAGATTACATAGCAGCTTCATTTGTTAGAAAAGCATCAGATGTGTTATCTATAAGAGAAGTATTAGAAAAAAATAATGCAACAGATGTACAAATAATATCTAAGATAGAAAATCAAGAAGGTGTAGATAATATCGATGATATTTTAAAAGTTTCTGACGGTATAATGATTGCAAGAGGGGACTTAGGAGTTGAAATACCAACAGAAGAAATACCTATAGTTCAAAAAATGATGATAAGAAAATGTAATGAGTTAGGAAAGCCGGTTGTTACAGCAACTCAAATGTTAGATTCTATGATAAGAAATCCTAGACCAACAAGAGCAGAAGTAACAGATGTTGCAAATGCTATATATGATGGAACAGATGCAATAATGCTATCAGGAGAAACTGCTGCAGGTAAATATCCAGTAGAAGCTGTTAAAACAATGGCTACAATAGCAAAAAGAACAGAAGAAACACTTAACTATAACGAATTATTAAAAAACAAAAAACTTACAGATATTAATGTTACAGATGCTATAAGTCATGCTACATGTACTACTGCAATAGATTTAAATGCATCAGCTATAATAACATCAACATCTTCAGGACATACAGCAAGAATGGTATCTAAGTTTAGACCAGCATGTCCAATAATTGCTGCAACAAATGATGATAAAGTTATGAGAAAACTAGCTTTAACTTGGGGTGTATATCCTATAATAGCAAAAGAAGCTACAAATACAGATGAAGTTGTAGAAAATTCTATAAATGCAGCTAAGGAAGCTTCTTACTTAGAAAATGGAGAATTAGTAGTTGTAACTGCAGGTGTTCCTGTAGGTGTTAGTGGAACTACTAACCTAATAAAAGTACATGTTATAAGTGAAGAAATAACTAATGGTATAGGTGTAGGAAGTAAAACTGTAGAAGGTAAAGTTAGAATAGTTGAAAATGCTAATGAAGTTATAGATTTTGAAGAAGGTGACATAGTAATCACTCATATGACTGATGCAGATATGAATGCATATTTAGAAAAATGTGGAGCTATAGTTACTGAAGATGGAGGAATGACATGTCATGCAGCCATAGTAGGATTAAACTTAGATAAACCAGTAGTTGTTTCAGCTAAAGATATAACAAAGTTAGTAAAAGACGGAGAAATTATAACTGTTGATGCAGCTAGAGGTGTTATATATAGAGGATCAACTAGAGTATTATAATAAATAAATTATTAAAATTGTTACTATATTTAAGATAGGGGCTTTATAAGCTCCTATTTTTTTGGTAAAATAAGTTTTTGTAGTTTAATTATTATGTTCGGAGGAAAAGCCTATGTTATTAAAAGACAGAGATTATATAGTAGACATTGTTGATATAGGACAAGGTGGAGTTGGAATTGGTAAGCATGATGGATTTACAGTTTTTGTAGATGGCGGATTAATTGAAGATAAGTTAAAAGTAAGAATAAATAAATCTAAAAAAAATTATGCAGTTGGAGATATTGTTGAAATTATAGAAAAATCACCATTTAGAGTTAAAAGAGAATGTGCAGAGCATTTATCTAATTGTGGGGGATGTCAAATACAGGAATTAGACTATGAAAAACAATTAGAAATTAAAACTAATGAAGTAAAACAAACTATAAGTAGAATCGGCAAGTTAAATGATGTTGTAATCCATCCTACATTAGGAATGGTGAATCCTTTTAGATATAGAAACAAAGCTCAGTTTCCAATACAAAAACTAGAAGATAAGATAGTAATAGGATTTTATAAAAAGAAAAGTCATGATGTAATTTCTACGGATACTTGTATAATTCAACATGATGTAAATGATAAGATAATAAAGATAATAAAAACATATATAAAAGCATATAACGTAAGTATATATGATGAGAAAAGTCACACAGGAGTATTAAGACATTTAGTAACTAAGGTTGGTTTTAAAACTAAAGAGGTTATGGTTGTATTAGTTGCGAACGGAAAAAAATTACCATACCTAAATGAATTAGCTTCTGTATTAAAAGAAAATGTACCAGGATTTAAAACTTTAGTTGTAAATACTAACAGAGAAAAGACAAATGTTATATTAGGTAAAGAAAATAAGGTTATATATGGAGATGGAAAGATAAATGATTATATAGGAGAATTAGTATTTGAAATATCTCCATTATCATTTTTCCAGGTAAATCCTCTACAAACTGAAGTTTTATATAATAAGGCATTAGAATATGCAGACTTAAAAGAAAATGATACGGTATTTGATATTTATTGTGGAATAGGTACTATATCTTTATTTTTAGCTCAAAAAGCTAAAAAAGTTTATGGAGTAGAGATAGTTGAAGATGCTATAAAAGATGCTAAAATAAATGCTAAATTAAATAATTTAGATAATACTGAGTTTTATGTAGGAAAAGCAGAAGAAGTAGTTCCTAAATTATATAAAGAAGGTAAAACAGCAAATGTAGTGGTTGTAGACCCACCTAGAAAGGGTTGTGATGAGTCTGTCTTAGATACTATAGTTTCAATGGAACCAGATAAAGTTGTTTATGTATCTTGTAATCCTTCGACATTAGCAAGAGATTTAGCTTATTTAAATGAGAGAGGGTATATATGTGAGGAAGTTCAACCTGTTGATATGTTCCCTCATACTATGCATGTTGAATGTGTAGCAAAGTTAATAAAAAAATAAATTATTTAGTTGCGAATGCTAAATAATTCTGATATCATCATAGTATAAAGTACATATGATGCAAAAAAGCCATGAAGGTTTTATAAATCCTTCACGGCTTTTTTTGTTATATAATTGTACAAAATTTAAACTCTATATCAATAGATAGATATAAAAACTATCTATTCCCTTTTATTGTGAAGATGCTATATAGCATCTTTTTCTTTGTTAAAAAAATTTGATTTTAAGTTGTTGTTGTAAATTTTAGAACTAAAAAATTCACAAAAATATTTTAAAAAATGAGCATCTTTGAAAGCTATATTTTTAATTATATAAATGGGTACTCCTATGCATATACAATCATCTAATGCCTTTAAGTTATAATCAAAATTACTATGAGTAAAAATTTCTAAAGCTCCTATTATACAAAATTCATCATATATATTACTTGAATTATTTTGCAAACTATATGAATCTTTAAATTTGATAACAGTACCATCAACTAAAAAATATAGATAATCAGGTGTACTATTTTTAAAAACTATTAATTCGTTTTTATTAAAACAATGCAATTCCATATTTTTAATGAAATTTACATTAAAGATATCATTTAGATTATATTTATCTATATAGTATTTTAGTGTTTGCTCATGATGTAGTTTTAACATATAACCACCCCTATAAAATTTAAATCTATATAACTGTAATTATTAACTAACTTAATAAATATAAACTTTAAATTTATAAATAAAAAATAAAAAATTGGACAATATAATATTAAATAAATACACAAAACACCTCAGTAATGACACAAATTAATAGTGTATTTATATTAAATAGATTAAAGTCCTTTAATTATTGATGATTAAAGGACTTTTGCTTTTATAAATAAAATATTATACATATCTAAAACAAGCTCTAATTAAAAGCTAAGTTATAATTTAAAAAAGTAAATTATGGTATACTAAGATAGTATTACATATTAAGTTAATATGTACAAAAATGGTAATAATATTTTATATGTATTTTTATAAGAGGTGATATATATGGATGCTAAAAATAGAATTAATGAATTAATAGATTTAATAAATTATCATAACAATAGATATTATAATGAGGATTCTCCTGAGATATCAGACTTTGAATATGATAATTTAATGAAAGAACTTATAAAATTAGAAGAAGAAAACCCGAAACTAAAAAGAGCAGATTCTCCTAGCAATAGAGTAGGTGGAAAGCCAATTGACAAATTTAACCAAGTAACTCATAAAATACCAATGCTTAGTTTATCAAATGCATATTCAGGACAAGATCTTAGAGATTTTGATAAAAGAGTTAGAGATTCTATAAATGAAGAAGTAGAATATGTAGTTGAATTTAAGATAGATGGATTATCAGTAGGATTAACTTATAATAATGGTATTTTTGAAAAAGGTGCTACTAGAGGAAACGGAATTATAGGTGAAGATATAACTCAAAACTTAAAGACGGTTAAAAGTATACCTTTAAAAGTAGCAGATAATGAAGAAATTGTTGTAAGGGGAGAAGTATATATATCAAAGGAAAATTTCGAGGCTATAAATAAAGTTCAAGAGGAAGAAGGATTACAATTATTTGCAAATCCAAGAAACTTAGCTGCAGGAACTTTAAGACAATTAGATTCTAAATTAACAGCTAAGAGACCATTAGATATATTTATATTTAATTTAGAGTACATAGAAAACACTGAGTTAAAAACTCATAGTGAATCATTAGAATATCTATCTAAATTAGGGTTTAAAGTAAGTCCTAATTATAAGGTATTTAATGACATGGATGAAATAATTAAACATATAGAGCATTGGACTACTAACAGAGCTAGTCTTCCTTTTGAAATAGATGGAATGGTTATAAAAGTAAACAACTTATCTCAAAGAGAAAAGATGGGTTATACTGCTAAAAGTCCTAGATGGGCTATTGCATATAAGTTTCCAGCAGAACAGAAGAAAACTAAACTTATAGATATTATTGTAGAGGTAGGAAGAACAGGCACTATAACTCCAACAGCTATACTAGAGCCTGTTAGACTGGCTGGGACTACAGTTTCTCGTGCAACTTTACATAATGAAGATTATATAAATGAGAAAGATATTCGTATAGGAGATACTGTAATAGTACAAAAAGCAGGGGATATAATACCTCAAGTTGTAGAGGTTGTGAAAGATGAACGTACTGGAGATGAGATTATATTCAAATTACCTGAAAAATGTCCTGTATGTTCAGAACCAACAGTAAGATTAGAAGGCGAAGCTGCAGTTAAATGCATAAATATAAGTTGCCCAGCTCAAATAAGAAGAGGAATAATTCACTTTGCATCTAGAGATGCAATGAATATAGAAGGGTTAGGAGAATCTATAGTAACATTATTGCTAGATAATAAAATAATAAAAGATATAGCTGATTTATATTATATAAATAAAGAAGATATAATTAACTTAGAAAGAATGGGAGAAAAGTCAGCTAGTAACTTAATAAATGCAATTGAAAAATCTAAACAGAATGATTTATATAGATTGATAAACGGATTAGGAATTAAATATATAGGTGTTAAGGGAGCTAAGGTATTAGCTAAAAACTTTAAAAGTCTAGATGAAATAATAAATGCAGATATTAATGAGTTAATTAATTTAGAAGAATTTGGAGATATAATGGCTAATAGTGTTATACAATTTTTTAAAGAAGAAAAAAATATAAGTGTTATTAAAAAATTAGAAGATGCTGGAGTTAATACCAAATCTATTGTTTCTGAAGATGAAAGTTTAGCTAATATATTTGAAGGTATGAAGATTGTTTTAACGGGAACATTACCTACTTTAAAAAGAAATGATGCCAAAGAAATGATAGAAGCAAGAGGTGGAAAGGCTACATCAAGTGTAAGTAAATCTACAACATTTGTTTTAGCAGGGGAAGAAGCTGGGTCAAAGCTTACAAAAGCTAATGAATTAGGAATACCAGTTATTGATGAAGCTAAGTTTTTAGAAATGATAGACCTAACTTCTAAAGAAGCTGTTGAGATGATGATAAAGTAAGAAATAATGGGAAAATTATCTTAATAAATTACTACTAATTAGCATTAAATGGTGCTAATATATTAGAGTAAACGTATTGTTATATTAAGAATTTAGTTAAGTTAGATAATATTGATTTGATATAAAAAATGTTTAAGTGAGGTAAGATATATGACAAGAATTGATGGCAGAAAAAATGATGAAATAAGACCAGTTAAAATAACTAGAAATTTTACTAGATATGCAGAAGGATCTGTATTAATTGAAATGGGAGAAACTAAAGTTATATGTACAGCATCTATAGAAGATAAAGTACCTCCTTTTTTAAGAAATAGTGGAACAGGATGGATAAATGCAGAGTATTCTATGTTACCAAGAGCAACTCATCAAAGAAAAGTAAGAGAATCATCTAGAGGTAAAGTAGATGGAAGAACACAAGAAATACAAAGATTAATAGGTAGAGCTATAAGATCAGTAATAGATTTATCAAAAATAGGTGAAAGAACTATATGGGTAGATTGTGATGTAATTCAAGCTGATGGTGGAACAAGAACAGCATCTATAACGGGAGCATTCGTAGCTGTAGCAGATGCGATATACTCATTATATGAAAAAAAACAAATAAAAACTTTACCTATAAGAAATTTTGTATCAGCTATAAGTGTTGGGATAGTAAATGGAGAGCATGTTCTAGATTTATGTTATGAAGAAGATTCTAATGCTCATGTTGATATGAATATAATAATGACTGATAAGGGTGAGTTTGTAGAAGTTCAAGGAACAGGAGAAGAATCTCCATTTAGTAGAAAAGATTTAAATGCATTACTTGAGCTTGGAGAAAAAGGGAATAGAGAGCTTTTAAAAGCTCAAAGAAAAGCATTAGGTAAAATTGCTAGTGAAGTTCTTGGGGAAGAAGAGCCAAATGAAATTATTATAGCTACAAATAATGCACACAAATTAGAAGAAATATCAGCTATATTAGAAGATTTTGATTGTAACATATACTCTCTTAAAGATGTTAACTTAGATGGAATAGAAATAGTAGAAGATGGTCACACATTTGAACATAATGCATTAATAAAAGCAAGAACTATAGCAAAAGCTACTAATATGGTAACTATAGCAGATGATTCAGGGCTTGAGGTTGATGCTTTAGGTAAAAAGCCAGGAGTTTATTCAGCTAGATATGCTGGAGAAAATGCTACAGACGAACAAAACAGAGAAAAGCTTGTAAAAGCTATGAAGAATGTACCTATGAGTCAAAGAACAGGAAGATTTGTATCAGCTATAGCAGTAGTATTCCCTAGTGGAAAAGAGTTTGTAGTAAGAGGTACCTGTGAAGGTATGATTGGCTTTGAAGAAAAGGGAGATAATGGATTTGGATATGACCCATTATTTATAGTAGATAATTACAATAAAACTTTTGGAGAGTTACCTAGTTCAATAAAAAATTCTATAAGTCATAGAGCTAACTCATTAAAACTTATGAGAGATGAATTTAACAAAAGGATAGTGAGATAATGAAAATAGGGGTAATAAGTGATACTCATGGAATGAACCGTTTTATCGATAAAGTTATACCTTATTTAAAGGAATGTGATTTAATTATACATGCTGGAGATAATTTTGTAGATTCAAAATATATTCACAAAATGACTAATGTTGGAATGATGGCAGTTAGGGGAAATTGTGATTTTGAAAATGTAGAAGAAGAATTAGAATTTGAAATAGAAAATAAAAATATTTTCGTATGTCATGGGGATAGATATGGTGTTAAATATGGACTTGAACAATTACAAAATAAGGCTAGAGAAATAGATGCAGATATTTTGATATTTGGTCATACACATACACCTTTAATAAAAGAAAAAGATAATATAATCTATATAAATCCTGGTAGTGTATCTTTACCAAGAGGTGTAGATTATAGAAGTTTTGCTATAATAGACATAAGTGATGACAATATGAGTGTTAAGGAAATTAGAATATAAAAAATTTTGGGGGATTATTTAAATGGAATTTGTTTTGGGGTATTTACTCATATTTCTAGCTAAATGTGCAGATGTTACTTTAGCTACAGTCAGAACTATTTTTGTAGTAAAGGGAAAGAAAAAACTTGCATTTTGTGTGGGGTTTCTTGAAATCTTAATATATTTATTTGCTATGGATAAAGTATTAGGAGATATGGGGGATATGGTAAAAGTAGTTTCATATGCACTTGGTTTTGCAACAGGAAATGTGGTAGGAATTACTTTAGAGGAAAAACTTGCTATAGGTATTATAACAGCTCAAGTCTTTACAGGTGAAGATGTAGATGATTTTGCGGACTATCTAAGAAGAAATGGTTTTGGAGTTACAGTTATAGAAGGAAAAGGAAGAGAAGGAATAAAATATATACTACAAGTAGTATTAGACAGAAAGCACTTACAAAACTTCCAAAAAACTATAAATGACTATGATTCTAGAGCATTCGTGGCGGTAACTGAAATAAAGAATGTCAGAGGTGGATATTTTGGTAGAAACGCTATGAAATAAGTGATTTAGCATCATTATTTCATATAAATGGAACACTTGTAAATAAAAAAAAGAATGTGTTATAATAAAATAGTAAAATTATAGTAACGATATCTATTATACTATATATAAAAAAGAATACATAACCAATAGGAGGATTATAATAATGAAAGCAGAATTACTTAAGAGAGATGGTAACAAGGTTACTTTTAAAATAACAGTTGATAATGATAAATTTGAAGGTGCAGTAACAAAAGCTTATAACAAAAACAAAGGTAAGTTCAATATACCAGGATTTAGAAAGGGTAAAGCACCTAAGCAAATAATAGAATCTCAATACGGAAAAGGTGTATTCTATAACGATGCTATAGATATGTTATTCCCAGAAATATATCCAACAGCTTTAGATGAATTAAGCATAGATCCAATAGATAGACCTGACTTAGATATAGAAGAAATAAGCAAAGACAACGGATTAGTTATGGTTGTTAACGTAGAAGTTAAGCCTGATGTTAATCTTGGAGAATACAAAGGTATAGAAATAGCAAAACCTGACTATACTGTAAATGAAGATGAAGTAAAATTAAGATTAGAAGAAATGAGAAATAAAGCTTCTAGATTAGTAGATGTTGAAGGAAGAGCTATAGAAAGTGGAGATACTGCTGTTATAGATTTCGAAGGATTTGTAGACGGAGTTGCTTTTGAAGGTGGAAAAGGAGAAGACTATAGCTTAGTTATAGGATCAAACACATTCATACCTGGATTTGAAGAGCAATTAATAGGTAAAAATAAAGGTGAAGAAGTTGAAGTTAATGTAGAATTCCCAGCTGAATACCATGCTGAAACCTTAGCAGGAAAGCCAGCAACTTTTAAAGTTACTGTAAAAAACATTCAAAAGAAAGAATTACCAGAATTAAATGATGAGTTTGCAGCTGATACAACTGAATTCAATACATTAGAAGAATTAAAGAAAGATTTAAAAGCTAAAGTAGAAGAAGAAGCTAAATATAGAGCAGATGCTGAAATGAGAAATTCTTTAGTTGAGAAAATATCTGAAGGTACTGAATTAGAAGTTCCAAATGCAATGGTTGAAACTCAAATAGACAACATGTTAATGGAACTTAACTATCAATTACAATACCAAGGATTACAATTAGAGCAATTATTACAAATGACTGGAAGATCAATAGAAGAATTAAGAAATGAAAAAAGAGAAGAAGCTACTAAATTAGTTAAATCATCTTTAATATTAGAAGCTATAGCTAAAGCTGAAAATGTAGAAGTTTCAGAAGAAGAAGTTGATGCTGAAGTTGAAAAAATGGCTAAAATGTACAATATGGAACTTGAAAAAATAAAATCAGCAATGAGACCAACAGATTTAGAAGATATAAAAGGTCAATTAAAAATAAGAAAAACAATAGATTTATTAGTTGATAGCGCTAAATTAGTTTAATCATTTAAGTATATTCATACAGTAGCTGTTTCAGCTACTGTATATTGTATATATAGATAATTATGATAGGGGGTATAATCCATGGCATTAGTACCTGTAGTAGTAGAACAAACAGGAAGAGGAGAAAGATCTTACGATATATATTCAAAACTTCTTAAAGATAGAATAATATTTTTAGGCGATGAAGTAAATGATGCTACAGCAGGACTTGTAGTAGCTCAATTATTATTTCTAGAAGCAGAGGACCCAGATAAAGATATACATTTATATATAAATTCTCCAGGAGGAAGTATAACTGCTGGAATGGCAATATATGACACTATGCAATATATTAAACCAGATGTTTCTACAATATGTATAGGGATGGCAGCATCTATGGGAGCATTTTTATTAGCAGCAGGAGCAAAAGGAAAAAGATTAGCACTTCCAAATAGTGAGATAATGATACATCAACCACTAGGAGGCACTAGAGGGCAAGCAACAGATATAGAGATACATGCAAAAAGAATAATTAGTATGAAAAATAAGTTAAATTCTATATTAGCTGAAAGAACAGGTCAGCCTATAGAAAAAATTCAAGTGGATACTGAACGTGATAACTTTATGAGTGCTGATGAAGCTATGAAATATGGCTTAGTAGATAAAGTAATTACTAAAAGGCCGTAGATAAGAGAGGTGTTAATATGTCAAAGTATGAAGATAAAAGACAATTAAAATGTTCATTCTGCGGAAAAAATCAAGAACAAGTTAGAAGACTTATTGCAGGGCCAAATGTATATATATGTGATGAATGTGTTGAACTATGTGATGAAATAATTCAAGAAGAAGTAGAAGAGATAACTGAAGAAGAAGCTGTAAATTTACCTAAACCAAAAGAAATAATGGAGACTCTTAATGATTATGTAATAGGTCAAGAGAAAGCTAAAAAGGCTTTATCAGTAGCAGTATACAATCACTATAAGAGAATATATGGTAAAAATAAAGGGTCTAATAAAGATGTTGAAATACAAAAGAGTAATATACTTTTATTAGGACCTACTGGATCTGGAAAAACACTTCTTGCTCAAACATTAGCTAAAACATTAAATGTACCGTTTGCAATGGCAGATGCTACATCTTTAACTGAAGCTGGATATGTTGGGGAAGATGTTGAAAATATATTATTAAAACTTATTCAAGCAGCTGATTTTGATATAGAAAAGGCTGAAAGAGGAATAATATATATAGATGAGATAGATAAAATAGCTAGAAAATCAGAAAATCCATCTATAACAAGAGATGTTAGTGGGGAAGGTGTTCAACAAGCTCTACTAAAGATATTAGAAGGAACAGTAGCTAATGTTCCGCCTCAAGGAGGAAGAAAACATCCACATCAAGAGTTTTTAAAATTAGATACTACTAATATATTATTTATATTAGGGGGAGCCTTTGATGGAATAGAAAAAATAATCCAAAGAAGAGGTGGAGAAAAAACTCTAGGATTTGGAGCTAAGATTGAAAGTAAGAAAGATATGGATCTTGGTAAAATATATGCACAAGTTCAAACTGAAGACTTACTTAAATTTGGTATAATTCCAGAATTTATCGGTAGAATACCAGTAGTTGCTACTTTAGAATTATTAGATGAAGATGCTTTAATAAGCATATTAAAAGAGCCTAAAAATTCTCTAGTAAAACAATTCCAAAAACTTTTAGAGTTAGATGGAGTTGAACTTGAGTTTGAAGATTCAGCACTTAGAGCAATAGCTAAAAAGGCTATTGAAAGAAATACTGGTGCTAGAGGATTAAGAAGTATTGTCGAAAATATAATGATGGATATAATGTATGAAATACCATCTAGAGATGATGTTAAGAAGATAATACTTACAGAAGAATCTGTAAAAGAAGAAGCACAGCCAGTCATAGTATTAAAAGGTGAAGAAGAAAGTGCATAATTAAAAAGGAGCTATTAAGCTCCTTTTTAATTTAACTATATTTAAATTACAGATAATAATATTCCAATGCATCCGTATATGAATACTATAGATATGGATCCAAGTCTTTTTGTATATAATAAATAAAATGCAGATATAAATGCCATGATTTCATATATACCCCAGTGAATATCAGTAGCTGAAGAATATACAGCAGCTAGTATAAATCCTAATGTTATAGGTCTTAAACTAGAAAGAACTTTTTCTACTTTTTCATTTTCTTTGAATTTATCAAATAATTTTGAGATTATTGTAAGTCCTATTAATGAAAATATTATAACACCTATACTTGCAGCCAAGGATCCCCAAAATCCAGATATTTTATAACCTACAAAAGTGGCACTATTTATAGCTATAGGTCCCGGAGTAGATTGAGAAAGTGCTAATAAATCTAAAAATTGTTGGTTGGATATAAAATTATGCTTATGTATGAATTCTTGTTGAATGAAAGGAAGCATTGCATAGCCACCACCAAAACTAAAACTTCCAATTTTAAAGAATGTTAGGAAGAGCATTAAGATTTTTGGCATAAAGCATAAACACCTCCTAATACTATTAAATATATTGGACTTATATTGAGTACACCAACACAAAAGAATGATATAATTAAAAATGATATATTTTTCTTAGATTTGGGTAATTTATTAAACATACTTACAAATGAATAAAGTATTAAAGCTATAACCACTGGGCTTACACCTTTAAAGAAACCATTTAAGATATTAGAACTTTGGTTATGAAAATAAAAGTATGATAACACTAATACTATACAAAATGATGGAAGTATAGAACCTAATGTACAAATTAATACACCGGGAATTTTATATGTTTTATATCCCAGAAGAATAGATATATTTACAGCTAAAACACCTGGATAACTTTGTGCAATAGATAGGTAGTCGATAAATTCTTGCTGAGTTAAAAGTTGTTGTTTATGAACTAACTCATCTTCTATGAGTGGAACCATGGCATAGCCACCACCAAATGTAAAGGCACCTATTTTTAAAAAGGTTAGAAAAAGTTTAAGCATAGAATCCTCCATATTTAAAATTTAGTATACAAGTAATAACATTATAACATAATAGTAATAAATGGATATTAATGATTAATAAATATCTAATATTATTGAAAATTCAATTATGTAAATATATAATAAATAAAGTGACGCAATCTAGCATTTGGAAGGAGTGATGTTAGCATGGATAAAAATTATACTAAAATTGAACGTGAATTACCGTTAGTTCCTCTTAGAGGATTAGCTATATTCCCATATATGATATTAAGTTTTGATGTAGGGAGAGAGAAATCTTTAAAGGCAATAGATGAAGCTATGGCTGATGATGAAATGATATTTTTAACAGCTCAGAAAGATTCATCAATAGACATGCCTACTCAAGATGATTATTATCATACAGGTACTATATGTAAAATAAAACAGTTAGTGAAATTACCTGGAGAAGGGGTAAGGGTATTAGTTGAAGGAATATCAAGAGGAGTAATAACTAAATTTAATCAAGATGAACCTTGCATAAGTGTATCAGTAGAAGAAGTTGTTTATGATATTGAGAGTATAAATGATGATAAAGAAGTACAAGCAACAGTTAGAAATGTGTTTGATGCTTTTGAAGAATATATAAATATAAGTAACAGGGTATCACCAGAAATACTTATAAATTTAGCTGAGATGGATAATGAAGATAGATTTGTAGATACTATAGCAGCTAATATGTTCTTAAAACCAGAACAAAAACAAGCAATTTTAGATGAGTTTGATATTCAAGCAAGACTAGAATTAATATTAAAAACATTATTAGAAGAAATAGAATTATTAAAAATAGAGAAAAAAATAGCTTTAAAAGTAAAGAAAAGTATGAATAAAGTTCAAAAAGAATATTATCTTAGAGAACAACTTAAAGCTATACAAAAAGAATTAGGAGAAGATGAAGATATAGATTCAGAAGTTGATACATACAGAAAACAACTTAAGAAATTAAAAGCTCCTAAAGAAACTAAAGAAAAAATATCAAAAGAAATAGATAAATTTTCTAAGATATCTCCTATGGCTCCAGATTTATCTGTAAGTAGAAATTATTTAGATACTATTTTCTCATTACCTTGGAATAAAGAAACTAGAGACAAGCTAGATATAAAAAGAGCAGAAGAAATATTAAATACTGAGCATTATGGACTTGATAAAGTAAAGGAAAGAATAATCGAGTATTTAGCTATAAGAAAATTATCTAAAAGTTTAAAAGGGCCAATATTATGTTTAGTTGGACCTCCAGGTGTAGGTAAAACATCTATAGCTAAATCTATAGCAAATTCTTTAGATAGAAAATTTGTAAGAATATCACTAGGTGGAGTTAGAGATGAAGCTGAAATAAGAGGACATAGAAGAACTTATGTAGGATCTATACCAGGTAGAATTGTAAATGGGCTTAAAGAGGCTAAAAGTAAAAATCCTGTATTTTTATTAGATGAGATAGATAAAATGGCATCTGATTTTAAAGGAGATCCTTCTGCAGCTATGTTAGAGGTTTTAGATCCGGAGCAAAATAAAGACTTTGTGGATCATTATTTAGAAGTTCCTTTTGATTTATCTAAAATTTTATTTGTTACAACAGCAAATACATTAAGTACTATACCTAGACCTTTACTTGATAGAATGGAAATAATAGAGATATCTGGATATATAGAAGAAGAAAAATTAAACATAGCTAAAAAATATCTTTTACCTAAACAAATAAAAGAACATGCTCTTAAAGAAGGATTTGTTAAGATAGATGATGAAACTATGCTTGAAATAATAAATAGTTACACAAGAGAAGCTGGAGTAAGAGGTTTAGAAAGAACTATTGGAACTATATGTAGAAAAGCTGCTAGAAAGTATGTTGAAGATGAAAGTATAGAAGAAATAGTTGTAACTAAAAATGATTTAGAAAATTATTTAGGAAAGCAAAAAGTAAGACATCAAGTTGCAGGAAAAGAACCAGAGGTTGGTGTTGTTACAGGACTTGCTTGGACTGCAGTTGGAGGAGAAACTTTAACTACAGAAGTTAATGTTTTAAAAGGGAAAGGACAAATTGTCTTAACAGGAAAATTAGGAGATGTAATGAAAGAATCTGCTCAAACAGGTATATCTTATATAAGATCTATAGCAGATAAATTTGATATAAATCCAAACTTCTATAAGGAAAATGATATACACATACATTTACCAGAAGGAGCAGTACCTAAAGATGGACCATCTGCAGGTATAACTATGGCACTAGGTGTTATATCAGCATTAACTAATATACCAGTTAGAAATAATGTTGCTATGACAGGAGAAATAACTTTAAGAGGTAGAGTACTTGCGGTTGGAGGAGTTAAAGAGAAGCTTCTTGCAGCTCATAGAGCAGGTATAACTAAAGTTTTACTTCCTAAAGAATGTGAAGCAGATTTAGATGATATACCACAAAAGGTTAAAGATGAAATGGAATTCGTTTTAGTTAGCCATATGGACGAAGTATTAGAACATGCATTATTAAGGAACGGTGAAATAAATGAAAATTAGAAGTGCTGAAATTACAATGAGTGCAGTAAATAAAAGTCAATATCCAGCAGAAGGAATACCAGAAATAGCTTTAGTTGGAAGATCTAATGTTGGAAAATCATCAACAGTAAATACTTTATTAAATAGAAGAAATTTTGCAAGAACGAGTCAAACTCCAGGAAAGACTAGAACTATAAATTTCTATTTAATAAATCAAGAATTTTATTTTGTTGATTTACCAGGTTATGGATATGCAAAATTATCTAAATCTGAAAAGGAAAAATGGGGAGTTATAATGGAAAGATATTTACAAGAAAGAGACGAGTTATGTGCTATTTGCTTACTTGTAGATATAAGACATGAACCTTCAAATGATGATAAAATGATGTATGACTGGATAAAACATTATGGATATGATTGTGTTGTTGTTGCTACTAAGGCAGATAAAATATCTAGAGGGCAATATCAAAAACACTTTAGTATGATTAGAAAAAAATTAGGATTATCAAAAGAAGAGAAAATTTACCCTATATCATCATTAAAGAAAACAGGTGTTGAGGAATTATGGACTGAGTTAATTTCACAATACACTGAAAAAGGATATGAAATAAGAGTTGATTAATAAAAAGTAGCTAAACTTTAAAGTTTAGCTACTTTTTTATTATAAAAAATATATTTAAGTCCGTGATAATATTAAATAAATAGAGTAATTCCAATATATGCAAGTATATTAATGGATTTTAAAATCTTCATAAATAATTATTGGACAAACACAAATACTATAATAGTTTAATAATTTAATACAGGCAATAAAAGATGTTTGGAGGGAATTAATTTATGGATGGCAAAACAAGAAAGATGTTTCCAGGTGGAAATACGTCTAATGGATTTAAATCATTTTTTGATTATGTAATACCTAAGAATGTAAATGTAGTATTTTGTATGAAAGGTGGTCCTGGAGTAGGAAAATCATCTTTAATGAAAAAGGTAGCACAAGAAATGATAGCTAGAGGTTATGATGTAGATTTATACCCATGTTCATCTGACCCAGACTCACTAGATGCCATAGTTATAAAAAAATTAGGAGCAGTTATGTTAGATGCTACAGCACCTCATATAGTAGATCCTAAAAATCCAGGAGCAGTAGATGAAATATTAGATTTAGGAAGATTTTGGGACAGAAAAGAAATAGAGAAAAATAAAATAGATATATTAGCATGTAATAAAGAAGTAAGCAGATTTTTTCAAGTAGGATTTAAATATTTTAAAGCAGCTGCACCGATAGCTTATGAAATAGAGTCTAAAAATTTAGATTGTATGGATTTTGGAAAAGTTAATTTAGTTACTTCAAATTTAATCAAAGAAATATTTAAAGGTATAGAAGCTAATGGTGAATATAAATCACCAATACATCTATTTGGAAGTGCTTTATCACCAATAGGACATGTGGAGTACACAGATACTTTATTAAAAGATATAGGAAAAGTTTATTATTTACAAGGAGATTTAGGTACTGGAAAATCAACTTTATTGAATAAAGTTGCAAGTAAAGCTACAGAAAATGGAATAGAAGTAGAAATTTTTCATGCGCCACTGTTGCCAGAAAAAATAGAAACAATAGTTATAAAGGATTTAGATATAGCTATAACAACTAGTAAATTATTTAAAGATAGTAATTTTGAAACAATAAATTTAAATGAATTTATGTATAGTAATAAACATGAAAAATATAAAGATGAATTAGAATTTAGTAATAACATGTTGGATGAATTAATTAATTATGGATTATTAAACATAAAGAAAGCAAAAGAGCAACATGATAAATTAGAACAATATTATATACCTTATATGAATTTTAATGAAGTAAATAAATTAAAAGACTTATTAATAGATAAGATATTGGCATATAATTAAAAAAATATTAGACATTATATAAAAAAGAGTTATTAAGCTCTTTTTTATATAATGTTATTAAAAAATATGTATGAAGATATCATATATGTTAATAATGTTAGTTAGTATTATAGATAGATTGTTTATATAATAAGAAGATCTTATATTTATGAAGATAGTATTATAAAAAATACACAAAGTATCAATATAGCATAACTATAAGTAGAAAATAAATTAAAATATTTTAAGGGAGAGTTGGTAATATTTTAGTATTAGATAACAAAGCGCCACTTATGGTGCCTAAAAAGTTAGCTTTAAAATATAAAGCTATACCTATAGATAGTAATAATGATAATCTAACTATAGCTATAGCTGAAGAAAATATATATGCAATAGAAGATTTTAAACTAGCAACTGGTAAAAATATAATTTTAAAAATAGAAGATGAAAATTATATAAATGAGAGTATTGATAAATATTATTCTAAAGATATTTTGGATAAGGAGGAATATTCAAAATCTATATTAGATAAGATTTTGAAGAAATCATTAGAATTTAATTCTAGCGATATACATATAGAACCTTTTGAAAATACATTAAAAATCAGAATGAGAATAGATGGTTATTTAAAAGAAATTTATAGTTATCCTATAAATATTCATATGCAATTAGTTACAGTTATAAAATTATTAGCAGGAATTGATATAGCAGAAAAAAGACTACCTCAGGATGGGAGGATAGATAAGAATATAAATGGAGAAATTATAGATCTTAGAATATCAACTATTCCAACTATACATGGTGAAAAAGCTGTAATTAGACTATTAAATCGAAATAAGTTTTTAAGAAATAAGCAAGAACTTGGATTTTCAGAAAAAGCTATAAATAAAATTAATAAAATGATACATAATATGGGTGGAATTTTGCTTATAACAGGCCCAACAGGAAGTGGAAAAACTACTACGCTGTATTCTATATTAAATGATTTTAAAATGATGGATAAAAATATTGTAACTATAGAAGATCCAGTTGAATATAAAATAGAAGGAATAAATCAAATACCTTTAAATACGAAAATAGGACTAGATTTTGCTAGTGGATTAAGAGCCATTTTACGTCAGGATCCAGATATAATTATGGTTGGAGAAATAAGAGATGTAGAAACTGCTAAAATTGCAATGAGAGCAGCATCTACTGGCCATTTAGTTATAAGTACTATGCACACTAACAATGCAGTAGAAGCAATAAATAGATTACTAGATATGGATATACCTAGATACTTGATAGCATCTTGCTTAAAGGGTATAGTTTCACAGAGGCTAGTAAGAAGAGTGTGTAATAATTGCAGTATAGAAAATATTATAGATAAAGAAGTTGCTAGTAACTTAAAAATAGAATTAAATACAAGAGTGAAGTTAGAAAAAGGATGTAATGAGTGTAGCAATACTGGATATAAAGGAAGAATAGCACTAAATGAAGTTGTAGAAATAAATAAATGTTTAAGACAAGCTATAATAGAGTGTAAAAATATAGAAGAAATTTATCACATTGCTAAAGACAGCAATATGATTAAATTTGAAGATAGTTGTGCATACTTACTAAAGGAAAAAATAACTACAGTAAATGAATGTTTATCAGTAGATTTTTTTAATGATTAGAGGTGAATGTGTGGCTATATATGAATGCGTAATATATGATAAAGAAGGAAATAGAAAAAGTGTAAAATTAGAGTTTGATTCAGAATATGAGTTAAATTCATATGCTTTAGAAAAAGAGCTTAAAATAGCAGATATAAAATTAATAAAAGAAAAAAGTATAAACAAAGTAAAAAACAAAGAATTATCGACTATGTGTAATCAATTAGGAATGTTGATATCTTCAGGATGTGAAATTACAAATTCAATAAATACAATTCAATCTAATTGTAGTCATAAATTAAAATCAATTCTAAAAAAAGTTAATTACAATTTACAAAAAGGAAGCTCTATTTCAACATCATTTCAAAATACCAATATGTTTTCAAACTTTTTTATAAATATGTTAAAAGCAGGAGAAGTAAGTGGGAAGTTAGATGAAATACTTATAAGTTTATCTAATTTTTATAAAAAAGAATACGATTTTAAAAATAAATTAATGACAGCTATGATATATCCAATACTATTGGTGGTTGTATGTATACTAGTGATTTTATTTATGCTTATATATGCAGTTCCAAGTTTACAAGCATCATTTATTAGTAATGAAACAAATTTACCTGTAAGTA
The DNA here is from genome assembly GCF_039521565.1 of Paraclostridium tenue. Lineage (NCBI taxonomy): Bacteria > Bacillati > Bacillota > Clostridia > Peptostreptococcales > Peptostreptococcaceae > Paraclostridium > Paraclostridium tenue. Next base: position 1,704 of record NZ_BAAACP010000019.1, on the reverse strand, counting down.
CAAAAATCTTGATAGAAGTATCTAGTTTTTTTAGAGATTACTATGAATTAATAATTATTTTAGGGATAATTTTATTATTGATTAGTTATAAATTTATATCAAAATCTTACAAATTAAAACTTTATTTTGATGAAAGAATATTTAAATTTAAGTTTTCAAAAGTAATAATACAAACAATAGAGGTTAGTAAGTTTATAAGGTGTTTTTATATTTTAATAAGCAGCGGAATACAAGTTATTGATGCCTTAGATATATCTTCTAACGTCATAAAGAATAGATATATAAAACAAAGATTGTATTTATCTAAAGATTTTTTACAAAGAGGAAATAGTATAACTAATTCGTTAGAGGTAGCAGGAGTATTTCCTAAAATAGATATATCCATGATAGAAGTAGGAGAAGAAACAGGCAGCTTAGAAAAGTGCCTATATAGTATAACAACTAACTATGATAATGACCTAGATAACTTTATAAATAAAATAGTTAAATCAATAGAACCAATTATTATAAGTATTATGGGGATTTCCATAGGAGCAATAGTTATATCTATGATGATTCCTATATTTGATGCAGTTACATCATTTCAATAAAAATAATTAAAAAGGAGCTTGTTTATGAATAATAAAATGAAAAAAAGAAGAGGATTTACTCTTATAGAATTAGTAATGGTAGTTGCTATATTGGGAACATTGTCTAGTATAGCTTTAGTAAAATTTACTGATGTAGGTAAAGATAGTAAGGTAAATTCAGATTATGTTACTGCTAATAATATAGCTACTGCAGCTAAATTAGCATTAAATAGTAATGTAGATGAAAATAATATTGATTTAAGCTATTTAGTTAATGAAAAATATTTAGAAAGTATACCAAAACCACAAAGTGTTGATGGTAAAGAGTTTGAGGTAAATGTAAGCAATGGTAATGTAACAGTTAAGATAGATAATAAATTTTTTTATCCGAGAGAAATGAAAACTATATCTGATCAATAATAGTATGTAGAATAAATAATTAATTAATGTATATAGAGGTGATAATATAAGATTAATAACACTAGAGATAGAAGCAGGCTTAATAAAGTTAGTAGTTATAGATAATTACTTTGGAAAATTAGATATAAAATTATCAAAAATATTAGAGTGTGAAGAAATATCTAGCATTAATACAATTACAAATATTGAAAAGGTAAGTAAACTTATAAAAAATGAGATAAATAATATAAAACTACCTTTTAGTAGAGTGGCATATTTAGTACAAAATGAAAGCATAATAAATCGTAATATAAAAATAATAAATACAGACCATAAAGAAGATATACAAGGATTGATAAAATATGAGTTAAATCAATATATGCCAATAAATATGGATGATTATATTTTAAAATATAAGTTCTTAGGAATTGAATCAGATAAAATAAATACTCAAGTCATACTCATGCCTAAAATAATATCACAAAATTATAAAGAACTTTCAAAATCTTTAAAATTAAAACCTATTAAGTTAGGAGTTAATTTTAATATATTACAAACACTTATAGATAAAAAAATAATATGTCTTGATAATAATGTAAATATAATTTTAGATATAAAGAAAAATATAACTAATGTAAATATAATAAAAGATAAGTTAGTAGTTAGTTCACATAGTGTAAAAAATAACAATACATTAGAATTTATAAATAATAATATAAAAGAATTTAAAAATATT
>NZ_BAAACP010000018.1:0-44518 GCF_039521565.1 Paraclostridium tenue | reverse complement strand
TAAGGGCATTAAACATATATAACTAGTCTTTAAAGATACTAATTGGATTTTAATGAAGATCTATTTCTATTTTTTCACTCTCAAGAATCTTTTCTTTATTGTTAGAGTAAATAATAGGTGTTATTATTATTTTTTCTTCAGTTCCATTAAGTTCAAAATTGCTATAGACTGTATTTTCATCACCATGCGTAGCATTATTTTCGCTACTTAAAGTATTTCCATTTTCATCTTTTGCTGATAAAAAATAAGTACTATCAGAGTTATTCTCATCTATATTCATTTTGATTTTTGCTGATACAGGAGATATCCTTATATCATCAATTTTTAATTTATGTTGTATACCTTCTTCATTTATATCAATAACCTTGTTAATTTTAATGATTTTTACATCATTTGATATTTTAGAAGTATTTATAGTTGTATTAAAATCCCAATTTCCAAGGCTTTTACTTAACCATCTTCCTTTTTCAGTTTTTGACTCTCCGATATCAAAATCTTTAAATTGAATTTTTATATTATAATCTTTATCCTTTTCAAGAGCATTAAGTATATCAAAATCAGAGTCTACGACACCATCGCCATCAGTATCAATATCAGTTAAAGAAACCATATATAAAAGCTCTTTTTTATCTTCTCCTTTCACATCTCTTTGCTTAATCATTCCACCTTGACCAGGGAAAGATATATTCCCGATTGTAATAAGTGGCAAATCTGGTTTGAAATCTTTTTTATTAAAACCATGCTTTTCTAAGTCAAAATTGCTATAGTCTATACCTAAACTTACAATTAGTTGCTTATCATCTAACATTACATCACCTAGATTAAGAACTAAACCATCATTTTCTATTGATTGATTTCCTTCAAACTTATACTTATCAAATTCACTATAATCCTTACCCAAAAATGACTCAATATGAGTTACTAATCTATTGATATAAGCCCAAGTTGTCTGAGTAGTTAAAGTTGCAGAACCTAGCACAAGTGCTGCAGTTATACTTGCTATAAGTAGCTTTTTATGGGCTTTTTTTCTTGATTTTATCTTAGATTTCATTAGATTCTTCATTTTCTCATTATCAGTTTCTACTTCACTATATTTATCAAATTGAATTTTTTCATTATTTAATACCTTATATTTATCTATCAATTTACTTTCCTCCCTCTCTCAATAAAGATTTTCTTATCTTTGCCTTTCCCCTTGATATCTTGCTATATACACTTGAAATGGCTATCTGTTTATCATTAGCTATATCAACTATGCTTTCATCATGTATGTAATATCGTGTGAAAATTTCTCTATCCTCTTTTGATAAGTGGTTTAGAGTTTCATTCAATTCTTCTTGAATCTCTATTTTTAATAGATTTTTATCTATATAATAAGTCTGATCTTCTAAATTTGAGGCTTCTATTTTGTTTAAATACTTTCTTTTGTAGTCGATTGCTTTATATTTAGCTATTGCACATATCCAGTTTTTAAAAGCATTTTTATCTTTTTCAAAACCTTCTATGTTATCCCAAATAGCTAGTAAAGTGTCACTAACGCATTCTTCCTCATAGTTACTTAATTTTCCTAAGTGAAACCTAACAACTGATGTAATAAGAGAGTTGTATTGATCTATTAAAATTTCCATTCCTTTTTGATTTTTCTTTTTTATATATTTGATAATTAATTTATCTTGCAAATTACTTCCTCCTTACTGTAAAAGCTTTTACACTTATTAATTCGTAAACGAAAAGCAAAAACTTGCAACTTTATAAAAAAAAATAAAGTTTTTAGCATTTCTTTAAAAATTTATTTAAAGATAATAGTAAAAAAGCCATTAGAATCTATTTACTTTGATTCTAATGGCTTTAATTTTGTCTTAAATATATAAGTAGTCTTTAAAGATATATGTTCAATAAATCATATATGTAATATTATAAATTATATTCATCTCGTTTAGGCATTAAGAATATTAGTGCTATATATAGCCCGACAGTAATACCACCCATTATAGCAAATAGTACAAAGACTATTCTAAGTGTTGTTGAATTGAATCCAAAAAATTCAGCAATACCTCCACATACACCTACAATTTTAGAATCAGTTACAGACAAATACATCTTGTTTCTCATAAATTCCCCCCATAATTCTCATACTTTATTACTATAAATTATAGCAAGTTTATATTATATCTTCATTAAATAGATGTTTTAGTAATTCTTAAAAAATATACTATTCTTTAAAGTGAAATTTTGTGGAATATTATGTTTTAGTTCCAAATTTATAGATTTTACTCCATTGGACTTTTAAAAAAATATAATAATGCTAAACTATACCTAAAATTTAAAGGGGAAGAGGTAAGGTTTATGTCAAATAAAGCAAAATTGATAGGAATAGTTATATCCTTTATATTACTTCTATATGCAAGTATATTAGATGAGGGAAATGCATTTAATCCTGTAATTATAATCTTACTTTTAATAGGTCTAAAAGATTGCATTACTACATTAGTTACTGATTTAAAGTATAAAAAAAGTAAGTGAAAACTATATAAATGTCTTTAAATGTGTAACTACTCCCTAAATAAAAATTTTGAGATTAATATAGAATCTATCGTTTTATATAAAATATATTTATATAAATTTTATATAAAATACAAATTTTCTGTAACGAAATAGGTTTTTTTCGGATATATGTCTGAAGGAGGTGATGTTGTGCATGAAATGGACTGCATATATGAGGAACATTCTCAGACGGTTTTTAAATATTTAATGATTCTTTGTAAAGAAGAACATCTGGCAGAAGAACTTACACAAGAGACATTTTATCGTGCAATAAAATCTTCTGGTAGATACGATGGTACTTGCAAAGTATCAACCTGGTTATGTCAAATTGCAAAGCATATTTGGTATCAAGAAATCGATAAAAAAAAGAGAAAAGGAACATATGAATTAAGTGAAGAGATTGTATCTAAAAATACTTGTATAGAAGAAAAAATTTGTTTGAAAGAACGAAAAATGGAATTGATAAAGCAAGTCTATAAATTAGATCAAATCTCAAAAGAAGTCGTTTTGCTTCGTATTACAGGAGCATTCTCATTTAGAGAAATCGGAGAATTATTTAATAAAAATGAAAACTGGGCGAGAGTTACCTTTTATAGAGCCAAGCAAAAAATAGGAAAGGGAGTAGAAAAATGAAGTGCGAAATAGTAAAAGACCTTTTACCAAGCTATATTGATAACCTTACAAGTGATGAAAGTAATAAAGAAATTGAAAATCATATAAGAACGTGTAATGAATGTAAATCAGAATTAGATAATATGAAAAAAGATATAAATATAGAAACGTTAGAAATTAATAAAAAAGATATTAAACCTTTTAAAAAATTTAATAAAAAATACATGAATATATTTAGAAATATATCTATATGTTCTTTAATACTATATTTAATAGCAGGTTACTACACACAGTCAGCTTTTGATAAGGTGTACTCCACTAGAGATAATTTATCAATGGATTTACAGAAAATATCTGAAAATAAGAATATAGAAAATCCAAACTCATATTCAAATGAATTACAAAAATTGTTAAATCAAAATTATAAAAATGTTCTTTCTTTAGAGATATATACAACTGATTATAAAAATCCTATATATACATATAAAAATAAATCAAATGCAAATATCATATCAACGAATATAACTGGAGATATTTTAACTAAACACAAAAAAAATAGTGCTAGTTTTTATGTAGGTATAGACTATAAACCTGTAATTATAGGAAATACTGTTTTAAAGTATAGTGTTTTAATTGGATGGATATCTTTTATAACCTATATAATACTGTTATTAAAGTCTAAGTTTATAAGCAGAGTATAATTAAATCTTTTATTATGGAAATTATAAAAATCTTACTTACATGTCTAATAATTAATGTATCGTTTACGAGTTTATTATTATTTATAATCAAGTTATATCTAGTTTCTAAAAATTTATTTAGAGGTATTTAGCAAAAAAGCACTTATAATTCATTTATTAGATTATAAGTGCTTTAATTTATAACTCTAGTCATTAAAGTAAAATTTAATGACTAGTTTATTGTTCACTAAACTTTTTTAAAAATCTATTTTTCAAATTTTTAAATTCTTTTTTCTCGCAATCTAAAATTAACTCTTTTTCTAAAGCATCTAAAAAACAATTAAAATCATTTATACAATCATTATCTAAAGTTTCAATTGTTTTATATAAATTCCTTAAAAGATCAGAAGAGTAAAAATCTATACGACCTTTGTCTTCTGCCTCCAAATATATTTCAACATAAATTGAATTACACATTTCATCGAATTCTTGTTCCGAATCTTGTGAATCTAACAGAGGTAATATAGAGAAACACACATCTCCAATTAATATTCCTTTAATATATCTACTTAGAACCTCTTCACAATCAGATTTATAACTAGTGTAATCTGAAGTTTTAGTATTTCTTAAAACGTCTAACTCAAAAATTAGATTATCTTTATTTAAATTATTAAAAGCTTTAACTTTGCCTTTAATATCAATATTATCTAAAATTTTAAATCTAATTTTATCGTCTGCATATTTATTTATTAATTTATTTTCATAATATATTTTATAATTTTTAATCATTTAAAGCTCTCCTTAATACCAAGTGTTTATATATAAAATATAAAGCGAGTACAATTTATCACCATTAGAATTCATTTATTCGGATTACACCTATTGTATTACCACTTGACTATAAAATTAACAATTATTACACCTATAAAAATAATACCAAGTGATTGAAAAATGCTTAATAGAGTAGAAGTTGTTTTTTTATTAGAATTATCACTGTTAATATTTTTAACTGCATCCATTTTTAACACATCCTTTCTAGTTTATCTTAATATAAAAATTTAAATAAAAGTTAAAATTGGACTGACATGATTTTATTTTGGAGTGAAATAGCAAAGTTTGAATTATGTTTTAGTTCCAAATTTATAGATTTCAGTCCATTTTAAAGTTAAAAGTTATAATCCATGTTATTCTATAAGTAAATTAATTAATATCATATTTATAAGTAGTAATATTTAAAAAGAGGGTGGGACTTTGAAGTTAACAGACATTTACATAATTGCAGAAATAATATCTTTTATATTATTAATTTTGGTTAGTGGTATTAAATATAAAATAATATTCTTTTTAATAACAATAATATCATTTTATATGCATAAAAAAAGATCAAATTTGTGATTATATTAAATTTATAGAAGTTAAATAGATTAAAAAAAGCCAGTATACTTGATTTTACTGGCTTTTAAAAACTAATTTAAATTACTTTTATCTTTAACTACATCATTTATGAAATCATTTATATCTATTAACTCACTTTCCTTAGATGTATAATTTCCATAAATTTCACCTGTATTGGCATCAACTAATATTCTTTTGCTAGTTTCAGCACTTTGATCTTTACCTTTGAAATAAAAAACATAATAATTTTTATTTCCAATACTAATTCCATCACTTAATCCAAAAAAGTCCCCACCAATAAGCAATTTATTAGAATTGATTATACCTTTAAACTTATCATTAACTATATCTTTTGCCTCACCTGTACTTACTTTATTTGAGGCTGCTTCTTTGTCCATATCAATATATTTAGTATTACTTTTTTCTGCGTTTGTAGTCTTATTTGTAGAGTTTTGAATATCATTTGATTTATTATTATTACTACATCCAACTAAAGATAAAGATATAGAAATAATAACTAGACTTAAACTAATAATTCTTTTGAGTTTCATAATTTATCATACCTTTCAAATTTTATTTAAGATTACTTAGAATGTTTAAATTGAGTATATCAAACATTTATTTCAAATTTATTAAGAAAGTATTACAATAAAGAAACAATTTAATTAGTTTAAAAAAACACGTTTAAAGATAACAGAAAAAAACCTTAGAATCTATTTGTGTGGATTCTAAGGGCTTTAACATAAAATTTAGATACTAATTATTAATCTATACTGCTAAGAAAGGCTATTATAAATATCTTCTTAATCTACTTAAATGATATGCCTGATATTCTTCACTTTCTTTTTCAGAGGGTGTCAACTTATATATAATTCTTGTTAATTAGGTTTTTGTTGTAAATCTTCTAACATAGTTATCTAAATTTGTTTTGTACAAGATTTTGATAACTTAATAAAATATAATGATTCAATAATAGTTATAGCAATTGTTATCAAAACTGCATAAGCAGAGTATTTACTATCAAAGAATATTGAAATTATCAATAAAACACCAAGTATAACAAATGAATAACCCATTAATCTATTGAACTTTTTATAAAGTTGTTCATTCTTAATAAAAGAATATGGATGAATTCCATGAGTATAAGTTGAACTAGTTTTTGGAATATAATTACCAATTAATATAAAAATAAACCCTACAAGAAAACAAACTATTCTTCTTACATCTAATTGTGTTCCTAAGGCAATTGAAAGTGTAGTAATATAAGCAACTACACTTATAATTGGTAATATAGACTTATATACATATTCTACTTTTGGTATTTTAATATCTTGAGATTTATTAAGGTCATTTAATATACAACATATTATTTGCATCAAGGATATGATGATAGGAAATCCAAATAATACTATATTTTTATTCATATAACTATTTGGATTATTTGATATATCAAAATGTATTGCAACTTGGTTAGGTATGAATTTATAAAAAACTATACCTAGCAAAATTGGTAATATGCAAATAATACTTGTTGAAATTAAAATCTTCCAATTAATTTTTTTCATTTACATTACCTCCTAATTGATGAATCCAGACTAATATCTCTTCAAAAACAGATAGATTTAATTCGTAATAAATAAAATTTTTTTCTTTATGGACTATTATTAAATCAGCCTTTTTTAGTTGAGATAAATGATAAGAAACAGTTGCATTGGTTAAATCAAATTTTTGAGCAATATCTCCAGCTGACATTCTACCTTCCTTTAAAAGTTCTAAGATACTTCTTCTAACTGGATCAGATATAGCTTTTAAAGTTTCTGTGATCCCATTTGCACATCACCTCCCTATTTAGATATCTATCTAAATAGAATCAGAATTTTATTAGGTATCTAATAAAAAAGCCATTAGAATCTATTTTTGATTCTAATGACTATAAATAAACCTATATATTTAGTAACTTGTTTGAAATTTCTTCAAATCTTTCATCACTTATACCAAGTTTTTTCTTAAATACTTCATCATCCATTCTTACAACAATTACTTTATCTGGAGATATCCTTTTGATAATATCTTTTAATTTCTCAACTGACTCATCATCATCGTTGTACCCTTTAACAATAGTAATTTCAAATATAAACTTTCCTTCATATTGTTTGTTAAATAAAATCATATTAGAAATATATTCTTCTAATGAGTAGCCTTCAATTGGTCTTTGAACCTTTTGGAAATGTTCTTCTGTTGTTACTTTTATTTCTCCTATAACTTCATCACATTTATTAGCAATATCTATATACTCATCTTTAGCTAATAAGTACCCATTAGAAAGTAGTCTTACAGGTAAGCCCTTAGATTTTATAAAGTCTATAATTTCATCAATTTTATCATGTACTAAAGCCTCTCCCTTAGAATTAATAAAGATTAAATCTGGCTTTGTAGTTTCTATTTTTTTCTCTAACTCTAATAAATCATTATCTATTTCATCAAATGATCTTTGAGTATCAACTTTATTTTTAGATATTCCTATGGGGCAAAATATACAGTCAAAATTACAGTGTTTTTCTGGAAGAATATTAACTTCTAACACCTTTTTCCCATCTTCAATATAAATATTTTTATAACTAAAATTACTCATAATATTATCCTCCTTAGTAAAAATACAAATAAAAAAAGCCAGAGAAATATTGTAAAATATCTCCCAGGCTTTTATCCTTCCGTGTCCACAGTAAACTGTGTGTTTTCTCTCGGACCAGCTAGTTAAAAACTACGGAACCCTAGAAAACCTATAATAATTAAATTATAATTTTCAAATTAGTAGGGTTATTTTAACATATTATTAAGTTTATTTCAAACTCGATTAGACTAAATAGCTTTTAAAAACATATTTTATTTTAAATACTGTATAACATAGCATTGTACTAAATTATATATTTACTTTTTTATATTTATCTTTAAGGCTTTTTTTATATAAAGATCTTAGACTATCAATAACTTCGCTTTCCATATCTTTTTTTCTTATTAAAGTTGCCTGATTAGCATTGAAATAATTTATAAAATAATTCTTAGACTCAAATACTTTGTAAATCTGAGTGTATTTAACTTTTATTTCTCCTTCAAATACTTTACTTTTTACAATTAAAGAATCTCCATAGAAGTCTAGTATTTCAGGTGAATCAAATAATCCTGTTTTATCAGTTTTTATTATTTGCCTAAATTTTATTTCAATCTTAAATATAATAGCTAAAATTGCTACCATTACTAGTATAATCCAAAAAATTATAAAGCCTTTTAAATCAAAGTAATTTTCATTATAAGAAATTTGTCTCGATAGAAAAGCAGTAAAAAAAAGTAAAAACAAAATCTTTATTTTACTTTTCATAAATGTCGATATGTATAAAAACTTATGATAATCTTCTTTTTCCATAGTAGTTTTTACTGTAAATAATTTATGAGAATTCATTTTTCAACCTCACCTCGCACCGTATAATTTCATTAGTAACTAATCACTAAATTTTTTAGACTATTGATAATTATACAAAAATTCAAAGAAAAAATAGTAAAATTGGATTAGGATAAGTTTATTTTGGTGTGAAATATAAAAATGCACTTAGAATTCAAATAAATGAATCTAAATGCATTAACTTTATGCAAAATATATACCCTATAGATTTTATTACTTAAAAAGTAAACTCTATAGGGTATATATAACCTTTTTAAAAAATTAATTATCGAAATCTTTATATAAACAATACTTATCGCTGTCTATAAAATAAATTTTTTCTATATCATCAATATAAATTTCATCTATATCTCCTTCATAAGAAAAACTAACACCAATACCACAATTAGAACTTAGTTTTCGAGGAACAGGACAAGATTCATTTGCTATTTTGTTTTTAGTTAAAAATCTTGAAAATTTTATAGCTCCTGAGTGAGTAAAAAATGTAGCAAAATAATTCATACTATTTACCACATCCTATAATGAATTCATCATCAATTTCTTTTATGTACACTTTATATCCTGAGTTTTCCATAAATCTTTTTATATTTTGACATGCAGCATTGTTATCAACTAAAACCTCTATACCATTTGGACTTTCTTCTAGTCCTTTTTTAGACATAAGAACAGGTTGAGGGCATGAAAAGCCTCTAGCATCTATTTTTTTAACCAAGATTAACATCTCCTTTTATTTTATTTTTATTAGTTTTTTCATATTTACAACTATAATATGATATTAAAGCTAATACTATAAAGCATATAATAACTGCTATTTGTCCATTTGGAGTAGGACCTTTTGGAGAAGAGGCTAACTTAAAGTTATGACAGAAAGCAGCACCTATAAGCATACCTAATATTGTTATTACAGAGTCGATGTTACCTTCCCCAGATAAAACTAATTGTCTCATAGGGCATCCACCTAATAATACAGAACCCCATCCTGCTACTACCATACCTAAGAAGTTCCATAGACCATTTGTATGAGCTACTGGTTGATTTGCAAAACCTGGTTTGAAAAATCCAAATATTAAGTTTCCTACAAATGCAGCTACAAGCATAGCTAAAAATCCTAATAAAAGATAAGAATCTTTAAATAAAAATAAGTCTCTAAAACCACCAACCATACATAATCTAGTTTTTTGGCATACAACACCAACTACAAGCCCTACTGCTAAAGCAACAATTACTGGAGCATGTTTAGATCCAGGTCCTTTTATTGAAAATAATAGTAAAGAAGATGATGATATTAATAAGACAAGCAATATAATGTTTATTGCAGGGAATAAGAAACCTTCAAGTTTAGTTTGTTTGTAATTTCTTTTAAGAGAGAAGCCTTTTTGTAGACAAAAGATTCCTATAGCTATACCAGCAATAAAACCAACTATACCAAATATAGCATTTAAATCTCCACCAGCTAATCTAAGAACCATTCTAGTAGGACAACCTAAAAACATTAATGCACCTACCATTATCATAAAACCTAGACAAAATCTTATAAATATTGATGAACCACCACGAGATTTAAATTCACGACTTGATAATGATAAGATAAATGAACCTAAAACTATTCCAATTATTTCAGGCCTGATATATTGAACTACTTCAGCGTTATGAAGACCAAGAGAACCTGCAATGTCTCTTATAAAGCAGGCTATACATATACCCATATTTTTTGGATTACCTAAAAATACAGATATTACAGAAATAAATCCGATTATAGCCCCTCCAATAATGATATTTCTTTTTTCCTTCATTAAAAAACCCCCTTGTAAAATTTAAAAAAGCAAAAAATGCTTTTTAAAGTGACTTTCGCCCCTAAAGTATACCATTGCATTTTGTCAAAAAATGTAAAAATATGTATTATAAATAAATTTGATACAACTGGTATGACCTATAGAAAAAAACAATTAAAGTTTAGTTAAAGTAGATGCTATATTAAAATTAGTATAATTTTTTAGGAGGATAAAAATTGAGTAGAATATATTGTGACAATGGAGCAACATCATATCCAAAAGCACCTTTGATGGCAGAGGTAATATCAGATTATATAAATAATATAGGATGTAATGTAAATAGAGGAGCATATTCAACTTCTTATGAAGCCGAAAATATTGTTTATGAAACAAGAGAATTACTATGTGAGTTATTTAATTTTGATAAAGCTGAAAACGTTGTTTTCACACCTAATATTACTAATAGCTTAAATGTAGTTATTAAAGGATTATTAAAAGAAAACGACCATGTTATAGTTTCTTCTATGGAACATAATGCAGTTATGAGACCATTAAATTCTTTAAAAGATAAAAATGTAACTTTTACAAAGGTTATGTGTAATAATCTAGGAGAAATTAATTTAGAGGATATAGAAAATGCAATTAAGGATAACACCAAAGCTATAATTATAAATCATGCATCAAATGTATGTGGTACTATTTTGCCTATAAAAGAAATAGGTGCTTTGTGTAAAAAGCATAATAAAATATTTATAGTAGATAGTGCTCAAACTAGTGGAGTAATTGATATAGATATGAAAGAATGTAATATAGATATACTTTGCTTTACAGGTCATAAAGGATTATTAGGGCCTCAAGGTACAGGAGGTTTTTTAATAAAAGATGAATTAATACCAAAAGTTGATTCATTAATACAAGGTGGAACTGGTAGCCTATCAGAAGATGAAGTTCAACCAAACTATATGCCTGATAAGTATGAAAGTGGTACTTTGAATATAGTTGGAATATATGGACTTAATAGAGCTCTAAAGTATATAAAAGAGGTTGGTGTTTCTAATATACATAAAAAAGAAATGCACCTTACAAAAAAGTTTATAGATGGAATAAAAAGTATTGATGAAAAATTAATAGTTGGAAAAATGGATACAGATAATAGAACTAGTGTGGTTTCTCTTGATTTTAAAGAACTTGATAATGGGATAATTTGTCATGAACTTGATAAAAAGTATTGTATATCAACTAGAAGTGGGCTTCATTGTGCTCCTTCTGCTCATAAAACGTTAAATACATTTCCTAATGGTACAGTTAGGTTTAGTTTTGGATTTTTTAATACTGAAAAAGAAATTGATTATATTATTGATTGTATAAAAAAAATATTAAATAAATATAATTGCAATGATTGATAATTGGTGGTTAAAAAATATAACTGAGAATTAATTTAATAAAAATTAATTCTCAGTTATATATAAATTATCTAAGTTATAATATTAACAATTATAGATTTTATTTATAGTTAGAATCCTTATTATAGAAAATAACTTTTGGAATTAAAAATAAACATATGATAATATCTATTTGGGTCAAAGGTAATAATGCCCAAATCAAAGACAATTCTATTAAGACGAGGTTCTGTTAATTAAATACAATGAAAATCATTGTCAATATTATTAATTATATTTTATGAACCAATTGATTTTTCTTGATGATTATAGCTAATACAACAAAACTCTACTAGAGATATATTGAAATTCATCTTTTCGTAGTAGTAAATAAATAATATAAGTTTATATCTATGATGCCTTACCACATACAAATACATTTAGGATATCAATAAGAGTAATTTTTATCCTTACCAAACTTATATACATCTGTGTTATAACATTCAAGTGGTCTAACTTTAGGTTTCAATTTTATCGAAACCATTGTAAACCCTAACTAGGTCGAGATTAAAATATAAATAAGTTGACAGAATACATCATCACACGAGGGGGATAAAAATGAAACACCTAAAAAAAGGTTCTATTTTTTTAATAGCATTAAGCTTAAGTTCAGTATTGTTAACAGGTTGTAATTCATCTGAAAGTAAGCAACAAAGTAATAATATTAGTAGCAATGAAAAAAAAGTAGTTCAGGATACTAAAAAAAATAATTCAAAAAATATTAAAGAAGTACATAAAAAAGAGAATGAAAAACAATTAGATATCGAAAAAACTACAAATCTTTCAACTTCTAAAAAACATACCAGTGAGAATTTAAAGGAAATTTCAAAAAAAGATTACTTAAATGATAAAACTATAATACATGTTAAAAATAAGAAAACTGTAAGTAATAAATTACATGAAAATAAGATTATAGATAGCAAAGAACTTTCAAAAAATAATCATGATGTACATAATGAAGTAAAAAAAGATAATAAAATTAATAATGTAAATGCTAAATCTAATGACAATAATGAGGCAAAAGAAATTATAAAAATCAAAAGTGTGGATTCTAAGTCTAATGAAGATAATGAAATAAAAAAAGACCATAATATCAATAATATAGATGACAAATCTAATGATAATAATGATGTAAAGGATGATAATAAAATCAATAATGTTGACACTATATCTAATGACAATAATGATGTAAAAGACGATAGTAAAGTCACTAATGTTGATACTAAATCTAGTGATGATAATGACGTAAAAGACGATAATAAAGTCACTAATGTTGATACTAAGTCTAATGATGACAATGATGTAAAAGACGATAATAAAATCACTAATGTTGACACTAAACCTAATAACGACAATGACGTAAAAGACGATAATAAAGTCACTAACGTTGATACTAAATCTAATGACGACAATGATGTAAAAGACGATAATAAAGTCACTAACGTTGATACTAAATCTAGTGATGACAATGACGTAAAAGACGATAATAAGGTCAATAATATAGATACTAAACCTAGTGACGATACTGACGTAAAAAATGACAACCAAGTCACTAACGTTGATACTAAATCTAATGATGACAATGATGTAAAAGACGATAATAAAGTCACTAATGTTGATACTAAATCTAATGATAACAATGACATAAAAGACGATAATAAAATCACTAATGTTGATACTAACCTTATTGAAGACAACAAATCAAAAGACGATGATAAAATCAATAATATAGAATTAGTTGATATAAAAGATAAAAATTTAAGAAAAACTATTAACAAAGCTCTAGGAAGAGATGTAAATTCTTTAGATAATATTACAGTACAGGATATGGAAAAGATAACTCAACTTAATAGTGGTTTTTTAGCATTAAATCCAGATGAAAAAGGAACTCCTAAAAGAGGAATTAAAAGCTTAGAAGGGTTAGAGTATGCTAAAAATCTTAAAAATCTTAAATTAAGTATGAATAGTATAAATGACTTAACACCAATAAAAAATTTAACAGGCTTAGAATTCTTAGAAGTATTCAGAAATGAAATAAGTGATTTAACTCCATTAAGAAATCTTAAAAATTTAGAACACTTAGATATATATAATAATGCAGGTATAGTTGATGTAGAACCTATTTCTAATCTTAAAAAAATAAAATTTATTGATATGCATTATTGTAATAGACGTACTGCTAAAGTAAATTATGAATATTTAGGAAATCTTACGAACTTAGAATATTTAAGTATTGATGATGATTTTGTTGATGATGTTAGTTTTGTAAAAAATCTCAAAAAATTAAATACTTTTAGTTGTAATAATAACTATGTAACTAATTTAACTGACATACAAGATTTGGCTGCTGATTCTTTTGAAAATTGGTCAGGAGATAAGTTCTTTAATATGTATGGGCAAATGCTTAAGGAAGACATTAAGGTACAAGCACCAAGTGAAGGAACTATTTATAAAATGAAATGTCCAGTTACTGGAGCTGATAAATATATTGAAAAAATTTATAAAACTTATGAAATAACAGAAGGACTTCCAGCAATAACTAATCTTTCTGAAAATGACAATATAGCTCTTAACTATAATAAATTTACTAATGAATTAGAATTAACAGTAGGTAAAAATACTAGTCCTAATAAAACTAATACTAAATTTACTGCAGTATTAGAATATGGTATGTATAGTTTAAAAATGACTTTTGATATAACTCAAGATGGAGCTAAAGATATATCTAAAGCATAAATAAATGAAAGATAAGTGTTTATATAAAGTAAAATTAAATTATGTATTTTAAAGGACTATGACTTTTAATTCATAGTCCTTTTTTACACTCTTCTAAACATCATGTTTAAATATTACATTGTCATTTTGTAAGACCATTAGTTTACAATTTTTAAATTCTTTAAACGGTGTAAGAATATAATTATTTAAGTCATTATAATTTTTAAATCTTGAAATCTGATAAGGAAAAAATGGATTCTTTTTTTCAATAAAATAAATTATGTCGCTATTTTTAATTAATAAACCTACATGTCCTATAGTAGCTGTAATACATTTATTGTTAGGTTCAATAAATACTGCTTGAATTAAACTACTACTACTATTATTTTTAAATATTAAATTTTCTTTTTCCCAATGTTTTTTTAAGTTTTTTAGAGTTTCATCATAAATGTTAATATCTTTTGATTTATCGATATTCAAATTAATAGGAGTAAATAAACTTCTATATGTAGTATAATCTTTATCCGTAAATTTCTTATCAAAAATATCTCTTATCTTTCTTATCTCTTTTTCTGTGTCAGAATCACATTTTTTTGTAAAACATTTACTAGAAACCATATCTTTTATTAATATGAAAGTACTGATTCTGCAATTTAAATCTAGAAAATGTTCTTCTTCATCAGACCATCCATTTAAATTTTCAGTAAAATCTATTTTATTATACTTACTTAAACGTATGGGAGTCCATCCATCAGACGTATTTTTTCTGAAATGTTTGTTTTTTGAATTATATTTTTCTACACACTCTAACCACAAGTTAATATCTTCTTTAGGAATTTTGTTGTTTAGCAATAATGTTTTTGTATAATTAACTACTTTATCATTGTTTAAATAATTAAAGTCAAAGCATGTTTGATATGCTGGTGAATTTAAATATTTAACTGTAACACAGATTGAAAAAAATATTATAACTCCACATAAAAAAGTGTATTTTTTTTTCATCATAGATAGCCCTTGTACAATGAGAATTTATATATACTAACTTTGTAATAAAAATAACATAAAATACAAAAAAATCTATAAAAGCGAACTGAAATAGGTGAAAAATGCACTAAAATCATAAAATTTAATTTAACATTTAAAAACTTCTTTAAAGATAACTAATAGAAATGTCCTTAGAATCTATTTATTTGGATTCTAAGGACATTAATTTTACTCAAAACACATAGTTTCTTATAAACTTAATTTTTAAAAACTGTTAATTTTTATGCCTAAATTAGTTCATACATTTATTTAAGTTAATTTGCTTATATCAATTTTAATAAAATCATAATTTGTACTTAGTACTACAATATCATCACTTATATTTATATCTTTTTTAAAATACAAATGTCCTTTGTAAATCACAAGAAACTTATTTATAAGTGTAATCTTACTAATGAAAATAAAAGAATAAATTTCACAAAATAAACTAACAAAAAATCCTAAAATGCTGGAAAAATTAATTTGCGAATATAGAAATTTATCAGGTAAATCATATAATGAACTTAATATAAAATAAAGTATAAATACACAAATTAATTTTCTAAAAAATCCTTTTTGAAAACTAACTAAACAGTTTAATTTTATTAAAAGTAAAAATAAAATTAATACACTAATAAAAATACACTTATACATAATTAAATTCATCCACTATCATCCTCCGTTTTATAAATTTCTTAACAAATTTTGTTAGAACATTTATCGATAAGTATCTTAAATGCAAATCCTAATATAACAATAACTAAAGCAACTATTAAAGTACTTACAAATTTGTTTAAAATAGTAGCAATTCCAATTAAAGCAACAAATAAAATACACTCTAGCCTTAAACGTTTATCATAAGCATTATATTTTTCAACTGAGATTCCAGTATTTTCAAGGCGTTCTAGTTTAATCAGTCTATGATATCTATTAGAAGTTAAGTATAAAAAATATAAAACCAAAATTTCGCCTATTATATTAAAAATATCAAACATATTGTGTACCTCCTTATTTAAATATATCTAGTAAAAAAGTCCTTAGAATTCACTACATCCTAATTGATCTTATTTTCTATTCAAAAAAATTTTAACATATAATTATAAATAAATATCATATATGGATTAACATTAAGTTATTTAGGAATGAAATACAATGATAGAAAGCACAATCCATAAGTAGTAAGCTAAACAACCTCTACTTAGGTGATTTTGATGAATGACGCTCTGATGAAACTATAATAAAATTAAACTAAGTTTAATATATCGGTTTATTAATATTTTCAAATAAAATAAAAGGCATAAAGATATGAATTCTTTATGCCTTTTACCTAATTAATTTGTTTGATAGTCTATGCTAGTTCTTGGATATAATGTAGTTCCCCAAATTGAAACATTAACATTTGGTGCTAAAGGAACATTTTTTTCATCAATAATAGTTCTCCACCATTCCCATGCAAGTCCTGTACACTCTCTAGCTAATACTTTTATATTTCTTGCATTAGCCTCAAGTGGTATAACTGTTGCAAAATGGGCAGTTTTATCACGATTACTACCATTCCAAGTTTTATGAGTTAAAATTTCATTACCATCTTTATCATATGAAACTTCATCCCAAGATACATCAAATTGAGCAACATAAGCTCCACTATGATCTAGATTTATTTTTCCTTTTGAATATTCTGTAGATGTAGTTTCTATATAATCTGTTTTATTATGTACTGCAGCTATTGAATTATCTTTTAAGAATGTGCTTGTATAAGAAATTGGATATGCAGGATTTTTTAAGCTAAAAGTTGCATTATCTTTTATTACATTTCTTATTTCATCAAAGTCTTTAGTTACAACTTTATTATGAGCTTGAGCATCTCCACCTAAAACAACGGCTGTAAATGAACTATTCTCAAATATATCTTTGTATTGAGAACTATTGCTTGTACTATTATTCTTTATTAAAGCTTTAAATGCAGCTTGTACATCTTTACTCTTAGAATTTGTTTCAAGCTTTACATAAATAGTTCTACCGTAAGCTACATTAGAAACCATAAGTGGTGGTGCTTCATTACTTACACCTTTTCTAACTAACTCTTTAAAAGTTACACTATCATCAAATAAATCAGATGGATTATTTGGAAGTTGTGCACTTACAGTATAAAATATTTGCTTATACGCTGCTATCATAACCTTTTTTTCTCCATTTGAAATTGCATTAAAGTCTATTCCAAGTGAATTATCAAGAACTTTTGCATTAACGTTAAGTGCATTTGAAATTTGAGATTTACTATATACCATAGACTCTAAATATTGAGTTCTAGCAGGTAATGTATGTGTTTGTGAGTTTTTATCACTCCAATTAGATACTAATTCATCTATTGCTCCAGATACATTTCCATAAGTTGGATTTTGAACTGTAACTGTGTTGTCCTTTTTCATACCAGGTAAATCAATACTAATATTTATTGGCTTTCTTTTGCACATTAAAATATTTGGTCTATTTTCAACAAAAGAATCATCTGCAGTTTGTAGTGCCCCTGGATATGTACGATCTGTTACAGAATCTACAATTGAAATATCTACTGGAGATGTTGTAAGTGTTTTTTTCTTACGCTCTACTACAATAAATTTATTGTTTGTTTTTATCCCTTCTCTAGGAACAACGTTTTCAATAGTATCTCCATTTCTAGCTAGTATTTCGTTTTTGTTGTACTTTAAGTTAGCTATGCCGTTATCTATATCTTCACTATTAGGTCCTTGAGCATAACTTGTAAATGTACAAGTACTCATTCCTAAAGCTATTGTAGCACAAGCTACTAACTTTGTTATTTTTTTGTTTTTCATATTTAAATGCCTCCCCTCTTTATTATTAATACGGATAAATTACTTAATTTTTTATGGTAAATTGGTTATTTTACTCCAAATAAATACAATGTTAATCCATTTAAGTATAAAAATACCCTTAAAGTCCATTTATTTGGATTTTAAGGTCATTAACTTTATCTAAGCACATAACTTTGCTTGCTTTTTCTTAATCTCATTTATCAATTCATTACGAAGTTGATCTATTTTCCCCCTAGTGTAAAAAAAGTTACACCAAGTAAAAGTCATATAAATCAAAGTCAACATAGATAATATTGCAGTAATCATTAACTTTTCAGTTTCTTTATCTAAAATTCTTATAATTAACCAAATTGAAGGAGCACTACATATAAAAGTTGTACCTATTAAATTTAATGTTTTTAATTTTTTTGCTTTCTTTATAAATTTATCTATATCTTTTAAATTTTGATTCAAAATAAACCTCCCATAAAATTTTAAATATATCTTAACATTTAAAACTTATATAATGATAAAATTGGACTAAAATGATTTTAATTTGGAGTGAAATAGTAAATTTTGAATTATATTTTAAAAACATATTTCAAGAGTAGTAGTAATAAAAATGTCTTTAAAATACATTTATTTAGACTTTGTAAAAAATAATTAAATTATTTTTGCACATTTTTGATTTTAATATTGTTAAACATTATGAGGAGGTGATGTGTTGGTAAATCCTATTAGGAAAATTAAAAATGGTGATGCAGATATAGCTGAGAAAATTGTTAGTGAAAATTATGATGCTATTTATAAATATTGTTACTTCAAAGTTGGAAATAGTGAAGATGCACAAGATATTACACAAGAAGTTTTCTTGAATTTTGTAAGAAATATAAATACATATTCAGATAGAGGAAAACCAAGAGCATTTCTTTATACAATAGCTAAAAATCTATGTATTAATTGGATTAAAAAGAATAAAACAGAGTATTTAGAATCAACAAAAGAAATTATAGATATTTCTGCCTCAGAACATATTGACAATATCACAGATAAAATAACACTTAAACACATTATTGATAATCTCCCAAAAGAACAACAAGAAGTCATAGTTTTAAAGTACGGTCATGATTTAAAAATAAATGAAATTTCTACTATTATAGGCAAGTCGCGTTTTACAGTTAGATACAGGATAAATTTAGCCTTATTAGCAATTAAAAGTAAATTAAATGGGAGTGATTATATTGAAGAAAAACTTAGAAAAAGACTTACATAAATTATATAAAAATGTACCTCCACCAAAATCTAGTAGTATTCAAGATACTATCTTAAAGGTACGTGAAATAGTAAATGAGACTCAATGTAGAGGATTAACATTTTGGGAGTTTTATTTCCAACAATTTGGATTTATTCGTAAAAAAGTATGGATCATCCAATTTGCAATTTTATTATTTTGTGGTTTAAGGCTATATTCTTATCCAGCATCAATGCAAGTAATTAACTTAATTTCATCTATAGCTCCATTAATTTATATCTCTACATTTACAGAACTTTCAAGAACTTATACATATAAAACTGTTGAACTTGAATTATCTACCCAATATACACTAAGTCAAGTAATGTTATCACGTATAAGCATACTAGGACTTATGAATATCTTAAGCATAACAATTTTAGGTATTTTTGTTGGAATTAAGACATCACTTTATACTTATGAAGTATTTTTATATATTTGTGTACCATTTATGGTAACTTGCTTTGGGTGCTTATGGATATTAAATAAATTTAAGAATAAAGAAAGTAACTATTATAGCTTTGCTTTTGGAGTCTTTATAATGGGGATTGTCTCAATATCTACATCCTATTTACCTAAATTATATATTTCATCTTCATTATGGATTTGGATTGTTATGCTTGTTATTGCAATGATTGGAGTAGCTATACAACTTTACAAGTTAGTTAGTAATTGTAATAAAAAATATGATTTTATAAACTTAACTCAAATTTAGGAGGTTTAATATGGAACTAAAATTTGATAGATTGACAAAACAATTTAACAATAAAATTGCAGTTGACCGAATTAGTGTTACTTTAGAACCAGGAATTTATGGATTACTTGGAGCCAATGGATCTGGAAAAACAACTCTTATGAGAATGATATGTGGTATTCTTAACCCAACATCAGGAGATATACTACTAAATGGATCTAGTATAAATTCCTTAGGTGAAAATTATCGAAAACTTATTGGATACTTACCACAAGACTTTGGATATTACCCTGATTTTACAGCTAAGGAATTTATGTATTACATAGCAGCCTTAAAAGGAATAAACAAACAAAATGCAAAGATAAAAACAAAAGAACTTTTACAATTAGTTGGATTATCAGATGTTTGTAATAAAAAAATCAGGACTTTTTCAGGTGGTATGAAACAAAGATTAGGAATTGCACAAGCAGTATTAAATGACCCTAAAATTTTGATACTAGATGAGCCAACAGCAGGTCTTGATCCAAAAGAACGTATACGTTTTAGAAATTTAATTTCTAATTTTTCAAAGGATAAAATAGTTATTCTTTCAACTCATATTGTTTCAGATATTGATTATATTTCAGATAAAATACTAATGATGAAGGGTGGACAGATAGTTCTTAATAGTTTAAGAGAAGGTGCAACCAAAGAAATAGACAAAAAGGTATGGAAATGTACTATCCCAAAAAACAATGTAGATATGATTAGTGGAAAGTATCGTGTTGTAAACCTACAACATGATAGTGAGGATAAGGTTTTACTACGTATTGTAAGTGATGTAAAGCCTACTGAAAATGCAACCAATGTTGAACCTACACTTGAAGATTTATATTTATACCATTTTGATGATATGGTATTACAATAGGGGGTATAGTATGAAAGATTTGTTAATATTTGAACTTAAAAAAATTATAAGAAAAAAACTAAATATAATTGTGATTCTAGGCAGTTTAGCTTTAACAGTAATGCTATTTTTACTTCAACCTATACAATTTTTGTCATTTGATAAGGATGGTAACCAAAGACGAGGTTTTGATGCTATTGAATTAGAAAAAAGGTCACAAAAAGAACTTGAAGGGACATTAACAGAGGAAAGAATTACAAATGATATTTTAAAATATCAAGAGCTATTTAATAATCCTGATAATTTTGTTATTAATGATGGTAAAAAAGAACTAAATAATTCAACTTTTAACAAATATATAAGCCCTAAATTATCTTACTTATGGTTTATTAATAATAATTATATAAATTCAAAGTTTTCTGATCGTTCTTTTTCAGAAATTGAGAATTTACCTCTAGAAAATGGAGCAAACTTTTATGAACAAAGAGATAAAAAAGTATCTCATATTTTAAATGCTAATTATGAAGATTGGAATTACTCTGATCAGGAAAAAGAATTTTGGTATGAAAAAAATAAAGAAGTAGCAAAACCATATGAGTATGGATATCATGAGGGATGGGAGGCTATATTTCTGTGTATTGAACTAATGGTCCTTCCAATATTAGCAGTTTGTATTTGCATTGCACCTGTATTTTCGGCAGAGTATCAATCTGGTGCTGATAATATAATACTCTCTTCTAGATATGGAAAATCAAAGTTAATAGCATCAAAAATATTAGCATCATTTATTTTTGCACTTATTATATATACCATAAATGTTTTTGTAGGATTGGGAATTGTATTATTTTCATTTGGCATAGATGGATGGAATCTACCTATACAAATTATAAATTCTACAACACCATATTCTTTAACATTTTTACAAGCAACTATTATTTGTGTTGTAACTTTATATTTGATAATGCTTGCAATGGTGTCTATTACATTATTATTATCATCAAAAATGAAAACACCATTTCCAGTTTTAATTGTTATGATTTGTATAATAATTATTCCATTATTCTTTAATGTTAGTCAAACTAATGGTATTTGGAATCATATTTATATGATTCTCCCTTATACATCATGTCAACCAGTCTTTGATATGGATATTACAAATTATTTCTCATATCCATTCCCTGGTTTTACAATGGATGTGATTACAATGAGAATGGCACTTTATTCGATACTTAGTATTATTTGTGTGCCTTTTGCATATCGAATTTTTAAAAATCATCAAGTAGTATAGTTATTTATAAATAAAAGAGCCGAGATAAATTTTATATCTCAGCTCTTTTTATTATTTAATTCATAAATATTTTGGCTTAAAGAATTTATACTTGTACTTAGGCCTTCTAATTTTCCTTCTATACGTATTAATAAATACATTGTAACGATAGCAGGAAACCCTAAATTTGACACCAATTGCATTAAATCCAACTCCATCAATATATTCCTCCAAATAATCTTTTAAATTGCTAAGAAAGCCCCTCATTAGCTCAGAGGGGCTTTCTTAAATGTAATATGTATTACGCTACTTCCAAATCAAATTCTGTAGTTTCTGTTTGAACAATTCTTGCATCTACTGAAGCAACTATATCAACTCCATTAGGTTCAAATATATTTTTCTCTATTATTACATCCATAGCATTTTTTATTTCTTCTTCTGTTAAATCTTCTCTTGGATCTGTTACAAATAAGCTTACTTTTTTGCCTAATGTATTTAAAAAAGTCATTACTAATTTAGTTTCTATTTCTCCCATTTTCTATTCCTCCTATAGTTTATATTAATTTAACTCAGTATTATCTAACTTTATTATTGAAAGTTTATCATGCTGTTGTAGTGATATTAGTGTTTCTGCTACGTTTAACACATCAAGAGATGCAGCACTTGCTTTTACATTTGAGTAACTTCTTGATTTTACTATTGTTTTTCCATCATCATTTAAACCACAATCAAATTTAATTTTTAGTGTTGAGTAATTTTTTGTTTCTGATACCTCTGTAGATAATCTATTATCTGCCATAGTATAACCCCCTTTTAATTTTACTTTTAATCAATTGATTAATTTCATTGTAGTAATTTAATTCTTTTAAGTCCTAAAATATATTTGAGGATTATTTTTCAAAAAAATATATTCTAATATTAAAAACAAGATAAAGTTCAAATATAAATCAAATCTCTTGTGTTATATTAAGAAAATATTAGCGCTATAAAGGTAAAAAAATTATCTTTTAATATAAATGGTCAAAAATAACAATTAAAGCTCATACAAGCTAATTTACGGAGTATTTTTGTATGTTTATTTGATAGGTATTAAATGGATTTAGCAATTAAAATTATTTTGATTGCTAAAATGATATTTACTATTAATTAAACATATATGGAACTATTAAATATAACACTTTGATAACAGTATCAATTTTATAAAGTTTTTATATGTATATTTATTTGATGTTTATCTATAAAAATAGGTCAGATTAGATAAGAAAAAAGACCTTTACTAGTCTTTACTAGTATTTAAAAAAAAGTATTTATAGTATTTATAGTATTTAGACATGGTCTAAACTATTGGAAATACTAATGTTGGGTTGTTTAAATGTGTCAACTTGATAACGAAATGTGTCAACTTGATAATTAAAAGTGTCAACTTGATAATTTAAAAGTGTCAACTTGATAATCAAATATGTCAACTTGATAATTAAATGTGTCACTTTGATAATGATAAAAGTGTCAGATTGATAAAATTGACACTTTTATTTTGACATGATATATTTTGATTTAAGAACTTAATATTTGGGGGAGAATATGAATAATTTAACTGATACTAAAAATCCTAAGATACTAATGAAAAATAATGTATTAATTCAATCAAAATATAGCCTATCATTAAACGAAAATAGAATATTTTTATTGATATTATACAAACTTCAAAAGGATTATGATGGTTCTATGAGTTGTTACATACATTATGATGAGTTTAAAGACATAATAAAAAGGACTAATGATAGGACTGTAAAAAAGATAAGTGAATATTTATCTGGGCTTATGCAAAAGAGTATATTTTTTATGGAAAAAAAGAAAAATGATAAATTAGTTTGGGGTCAGTATAATTTTATATCTGGATATCAATTTGACGAGGAAACTCAAATATTTAGAATAGATAGTCCTAAGAAAATCTATGATTTATTAGATCAATATTTAAAAACAGGGTACACTCCTGCCAATTTGGCACTGTTGTTTAGTTTAAAAAATTACAATGCTCAAAGATTATATGATTTAATTAGAATTTGGTCAGGAACTAAGCAAGTTATTAACTACACAGTTGATGATATTAAGATGTATCTTATGCTTGAAAATAGTTATCCTCAGTATGCTAACTTTAAAAGAAGGGTTATACTTCCTGCTATAAAGGAACTTAACGACACAGAGCTTTTCGAAATAGATATAAAAGAAAATAAGGTTGGTAGAAAAGTTGATTCTATTGATTTTATTGTTAAAGATTTGGATAAGAGAAAGTATTTTACAAAAGATATTGAGATTATTAAAGATATTTCAAAAGACATTGACTTAGAGGAAAGTGCAGTTACTATAGAAGAGGTTGATTATAATGAAGTTAAATCTAAAGACAATAGTATAGATAAAGTTTCAATTGATGTTTTTGTACCTGATGAGAGTTTGTTTACAAAAGGAACTTTAAGAAGTTTCAAAAAAGACTTTAAAGATATTGATTTTAAAAATAAGTATATGGAAAAAGCTTTTGATGATGCTGTTATGATAACCCTTGATAAAGATGATGTAGAAACTATAAAAGCTACTTCATATAAATTTTTTAAAAGTACTTTGGATAATAAGATAAAAGAGTATAAGTTAGAGGAAAAAGAAGATTTAAAACATAAACATGAGATGGATAAGTATTGGTAGGACAAATACATAATTTAAATAAAGTTTAGAAATAGGGACTGTAAAATTTTTATTTTGCAGTCCTTATATTTTGGGCTATTTTTATAGAAAAATTATTTTTTTCAATTTTTTATTTACAAAATTAAGGTATTTTATCTTTTTATTAAAAAAAGCACTTTCTAAAATTTATAATTAACTTACAAATACAAATTGAGGGATAAGTAGAAAGGGGATTTTATGAAAAGATTAGTTATTGATTTAGGTCATGGAGGAAGTGATCCAGGAGCAGTTGGACAAAACAAAACTCATGAAGCAGATATAGTTTTAGCTATAGGAAAGGTTCTTAATGAATTACTAAAAAGTTATGATTTAGATTTTAAATTTACTAGGTTATCAAATAGACATATTTCACTTAATGAAAGAGTAAAAATTGCAAATGATTTTAAAGCAGATTATTTTTTATCTATTCATATTAATTCAAGTAAAAACAAGAGTGTTAGAGGCGTTGAAATTTGGCAATATTCAAATGAAAGTGATAAATTAAATAAGTTTTCTAGTGGAGTATGTGAAGATATTTCAAAGATTTTTAATACTAAAAATAGGGGAGTTAAATTAAGTAAAGAACTTTCAGTTTTAAAAAATACTAAGATGTCAGCATCTTTAATTGAAGTGGATTTTATATCTAATATAGATGCAGAAAAAGATTTAAAGGTTAGTGATAATATCAAAGCTATAGCTTTAGCAATTAAAAATAATTTAATAAAGTTACTTGAATTAGAATTACCTACAAATGATACTTTGTATAAAGTTTGTATTGGTGCATATAAAGATAAAAATAATGCTATGAATCAAGTTAAACTAGCTAAAGAGAAAGGATTTGTAGATGCATATATAATTTAGTTGTAAAAACATCCAAATAACATCAAAAATTATATGTACTATTTAAAATATATTAAATGTATATTAAATATTTTTTAAATAGATATTAAATATACATTTAATCTTTATTTAAAATTACACACACCTTGTAAAAACAGCATTTTATGTTAAAATTCATTTAAAGAATTAATTTATGTAGTTTTTGAATATCTCCTTATTTTTAGTGTTTATTTACTAAATTATAGAGGGGATTTTTTTATGCAAATGATGAAATTCTGTGATCATTTATACAATGAAACCACAGATGGATTTAAAGGTAGATGATAAAGATAAATTAGAAAAAGAAAAGTGCACAAAGCAGTTAATTAAAGAAGGATTTTATTAATTAACATAAGTCCGTTTTGTATATTACAGAATATTTATAAATATTTTATAATAATTAAATAATTTTTTAAAAAATACTAATAAAATCAAATAAACTGGTTACAATAATAACTGTAAGGGACAGACGAAGAACTTCTACCCTATCTAAAATATATGGGAATATGGCTCAGTAGGTAGAGCAATTGACTGTTAATCAATGGGTCACAGGTTCGAGCCCTGTTATTCCCGCCAGTTTTAAAACTCTTAGTTTAGGCTAAGAGTTTTTTTATTTAATAAATATGAAAAATATGTTATTCTATGTTTAGAAATAGAATATTAAGTTAAAGGGGATTGTACTAGTAGGGGGATAATGAATAAACTTTTTTTATTAAACTTAGTTATAGGTTTGTTGTATTTATATCATATAGATACTTCAAATCTAGTTAAAACAGATATTTTAATATCAGCAATTATAATTTTTAATTTATTCTTAATTAACAAACTTAGAAAAGAACAAAAAGGGAAAGAAGAATCTAGTTTTAACTAGGTTCTTCTTTCTCTTTTTTATACTAATTATTAAACTAAAAAGCCTTATATTTTTAATCACATATAACTAAAAATTTGTTAATAAGCTATTTAACAATAAATTAAAGCTAATTTATTATGCTTATTTACTTAATTGCTTGCTTTTTTTATTATATATCTACTACACTTGTTGTTAAGTAGCTTGTTAATGGAGGAATATGTATGATAAATTTACCGAATAAAAAAAAGCTTGAAGATTTACATTTTGAAAATACTAGATTGGAAATTAAAATTTCTAATTTAGAAAAAGAACTTAAAAAATTAAAAAAAGAAAATCAAAAACAAGAAGACCTACTTTCTGAATGGCAAAAGTCTTATAAAGAGTCTTTAATTGAAATTAATAAATTAAAAAAGGAATTACAAGAATATAATCCTAAATTAAAGCCAAGAACTAAAAAAATATCTAATATAGATATCGAAAAGATTAAAGACTTACATAGTCTGCAAAAATATACTTATAGAGAAATTAGTAAAATAACTAAATGGAGTGTTTGTACTGTATCTAAAGTTATAAATGGTTTTTATGATTAAAAAAGCCATAGATTTAAGTCTATAGCTTTTTTAATATATATTTATTTTACAGTTGAATACAAATTATTAAGCACGGTAGCTTTTATTATGCAATTTATTAGAAATACGATTATCTTTAAGTTTCTTATTATTAAGATGCTCAAATAGTCTTAGTACAATAAAAATCTTTATAACTATAATTGCAAACTCATTATTAGAATTATAAAACACAAAATGATAAGAGGCTAAAGTAAAGTTTTAGGACTTATTATAACTATTTTTGTGATACTACCATAAAATGAGGACTCATTCCCATGATGCTTTCTTCATTTTCAGTAAGGTTTAATATATTTAAAAGTCGATTTCTACTTGTTTCATTTTCCCACTTTTCATTTAAATCTGGAGTAAACCAAATTATTCCCTCTATGGCGTGTTTGTTTATAGTTTTAAATCCAGCTAATTCTATTTCATTTTGTAATTCCAAAGGATTATGAAAATAAGCTTGTGTAATTAAATATGGATATTCTTTAGGTCTAATGTGATTACCAGTTGTTAGCTCTTTTTTTAACATATCCATAAATATATTTTCGTTTAAAAACTCATTTTTACTTCCATAAGTTGATATTGACCATGTTGTTGTACTAAATTTAGAAATACCAACAGAAAATAACAGTCCACCTTTTTTTAATACTCTATAACATTCACTTAATACTCTTAATCTGTCATTAATATCTTGAAGATGATAAAGTGGTCCCATAAGCAATACAATATCAGCACTTTCATCAGTTCTATTAATATTTCTAGCATCACAAACTTCAGCTATAAAAGTGTTCGATTCACTTTGATTTTCTAATGCGTACTTTATAGATGAAGGTGCTATATCTAATAAATGAACATCATTTTTCATTTCAGATAACCATGAAGAGTATACACCTATTCCACCACCAATATCATATATAGTATTGTTGTTGGTAGTTATATATTTTTTTAATATTTCTTTGGTTCTGTAAAATTCAATTATTCCTAAGCCTCTTTCTAGTCGTCCTTTTTCAGCTCCTGCATCGTAAAACTTTAAAACCTCATTTATATTTTCCATAGAAACACCCCAATTATTAATTTGAGATAAAGTGTAGTATATATTATTTGATGTATCAATAAATATGGTAAACTATACTTGAAAACTTATTTAAAGTTACTTAGCAAAAACAAGTAGTTCAGAAAGGTTATAATTATGAAATATAATATAAAAAAAGAGGATGTTAAAATGATATTATATTTTACATTAGGATTTATTATTTTGGGATTTTTTTATGTAATATGGGTTATTTTTAATTATAGGACTATAGGATGATAAAGTTAATGCCCTTAGAATCTATTTATTAGGACTCTAGGGGCATTAACTTTATTAATAATACATAACTAGCCCATAAGTTAAATTTTAAGATATAGTTATTTATTATTAATTTACCACATCAACAAGTGTATCGAAAACGTCACTGTTTCTTACATTTATCTCTGTTTAACAACATTAGTTAAGTAAATATATATATTATTTTCTCTCATTTTTATAAAGAGAATATACATTATAGATACTTAGTAAAATAGAAAAAATTAATATAATTAACTTGAAGATACTCATTTTATCACCTCAAAAAATCGGAATAACTGAAAATGTTTTTTGTATATCTTCTATACAAAAAATATTTTAACATATGAAATTTTAAAAAAAATCATATATGGAATAAAATGGATTAATTTTGGGCTGAAATAATGAAAATGTATCCCATTTGTAACCATATCTACAACTTTATAACTTACAATTATCGTAAATTACACTTTAAAAATATATTCGAAATGAGGGGTATTTATTATGGATATGTATTATGGATATGTATTATGGTGGTCCACCGTTTGACTTGTTTACATTCATGTTTTTTATAATCTTTTTTCTTATTTTAGGTACAATTATAATTAATGCTATCAAAGGTATTAATCAATGGTCTTATAATAATAAACAACCTATATTAGATGTAAAATGCAAAGTTGTATCTAAAAGAAGTAAAGTTATAAGACATGCTGGCAGTACTGATGCAAATGGAATATATCATAGTGGAAGTTCATCTACTAATTACTATATTACATTTGAGGTTGAAAGTAAGGATCGAATGGAGTTTAGTGTTTCAGGAAAAGAATTTGGTATGATTGTAAAAGATGATATAGGAGTTTTGAAATTTCAGGGTAGTAGATATCTAGATTTTAAAAGAGATATTTAATTTTTAGAATAGATTAAAGGCTAATATAAAAATCATATATTATTTTCTAAATATGCTACTCCTTAAATCAAAATTCTAGCAATAATTTAAATCTTAGTCCCAAATTTAGAGGTTTTAGGCAAAAATGAAAAATATTTAAATAAATTGTGATATCTTTAAATCAATAGATAGTGAAAATTTAATAGCTTTAGAAAGGAAGTGAATATAAATGTCAATTTTAACTATATTAATAGCTATTTGGTTTTTTAACCGTAGTCATAAATTAAAGCAAACTAAAAATATAGAAAAATATATATGGTGCTGTCCTAAAAGAATCAAAGATAAAGAGGGATATATAAATTTATATTCTAAAACATATTTTTTTAGTGGATTGTCTTTAATTGCTTTTGAAGTATTTGTTTTATTAGATAAATATTATTTAAATTTATCAATGAATATATTAATAATATTATTCTGTGTAGTTTTTGCATTAATTCTTATAGAATCAGTTGTAATTGAGAAAAAGAGTAAAAAATTTACTTATTAACAACTTATAATATAAAGAAAACTTTTCAAAGGAGAAGCAAAAATGAAAGAAATTCTTGAAGAAAATAAAAATAGTGATGAAAGAGAATTAAAAATTCAAAAATATAGTGAAAGTAATGCTTATAATGTTGTGATTGGAGTATTTGCTTTACTAACATTAATCTGTTATATAACAAAGTATTTCAAAGGGCATTTTGTTGTAAATCCAGATTACTTTATTATTGTTATTTTAATAGGTGCATGTAGTAAAAGTATTGCAGAATATTTTTATGATAAAAAAAAGAAGGGCAATTTAATTTTAGGTATATTAATAGGTATTGCTAGTTTAATAAAAATCGGTACTATTTTTGGAGTGATATAATCTAAAAGATTCACTAATTTAAGATATAGAGTAAAAATGCCAGTAAAATTTACTTAAATAGATTTTACTGGCATTAACTTTACTATAATATAAATTTAACTTAATTTATATAGTTGTAATCAAAACTAATATAAAAAATACCTTTTTCATTTAGCCAAAACTCGATAGAACAATCTTTTTCTTTGTCTACATATCCAATAATTTCAACACCTTGCTCTATGCGAGTATAATAATTTTTTCCATATAAACTTATTGCTTTTTCTTTACTATCCCCAATGCTTACTCCCTTTTCAGTTTTTAAGTTTTCATCATCTACACAAAATCTAATTATCTTAGAATCATTTTTATTAGTTGCTATTTCAATATTTTTTGTTAAATAATAGTAATTATACTGATTATTATCTTGACTAGGTTTAGATATTTCACCGTATTTAGATACTATTTTTTTGCTATTAATATTATCATTTAAATATAAGCCTTCAATATTTTCATTACTTAAGTCTGTTGATTTTGTAAAAGTCTGATGATGTGAACGAGAATGGGGTAGAATAACCTTTATTAACAAAAGACCTATTATTAAAAGTATAGATAAAGATATAATTAAAATTAAAGTATTTTTTTTCATATAAAATTCTCCCATAATTAAGTATTCCAGTAAAAAAATTCTAAAGTTAAAATTTAGGATTTAAAGTTACTTGAAATAAGTTTCAAATCCATTGTTTATAATGTAAGATTTTCTAGGAACTTGTACTAATATTAAGCAAGTGTTCAACAAGTCAACACATGATCCTAAAGCATTCATTAAACATAAGAAAATAGTATATTTGTTCATAAGTCCAAATGAATTAAGTAAAATTGGTAGAACTATTGATAATAAAACAAAAGGCATGATAGATATAATTATAAATCTACATTTTGAAATCTTTTCAGTTGTATAAACAAAACCATATAATGCTCGTATGCCAAAATAAACTTTGTTTGAGTTTAATGCATTAGGAATAAATATTGCATGAATAATTTCATGTAATAACGTAAATAAATATATTCCAGTTAAAACCATTAATGTTTTTAAATTAAATTGTATAGTAAAACTTATACTATCTCTAATATTAAAAACATCTTTTAAACTTGGATTTATATAAAAAATTAGTCCGAAAAATATAAATGCAGAAAAAAACATAAATGGTATAGATATTAGGGTAGTTAACGTTAGATTTGAAGGTTCTTTAATTTTTTTCCAGCCTTCATTTAACAATTGATTACTTAACTTTTTATCTGTCATAGGTAGTTTTTTTGTATATTTCATTTATTAATCTCCTCCTTTAGAAATATATATTAAGTTAAAGAACAAAATCACAAATATGATTGTATTAGTTATATTAAAAAATGATATTTATAAGTATCTAGTAAAAAGGCAATTAGAATTACAATAAATAAATTCTAATTGCCTTAATAAATACTATTTTTTAAAGTAAAAATTAAATATTATGTAGTAGTATTTTTTATAGTAATAACTTACTAGAAATTATTACTATAACTAGAGAGATTATTATATTAGCTGTTAAAATATTTTTAAAAATTATTACATTAAAAAATAGTAGAATTGGTATGAGTGAAGTTACTTTCATCTCATATATTTTAAATAAACTTAAGTTATTTTAACATATAAAATTAAAACAACTTTAAAATTGGACTAAAATGACTATAATTTGGAGTAAAATAGTAAATTTTAAAACTTTTAAAATTACACCGAGCAAAAAATCTGTGCAATTACCCAAATCCCAATTAATAATAGATTTATGAATGATCCGATTTTTTCAACAGATGATAAGGAATTATAGGCATTAGATGTTTCATTAAAGATTGTTATTTCAGGTAAAATTAATCTAAGTAAAAACAATAAACCCAATGGAACACATATTATAGCAATGGAATAATGAAATCCATCTGGTGATTGAGTTACAAAACTTACTATACTTGCACAAATTAATATTAATGAAAAAAAACATCTTTTAATTCTAATACTCATCAAAAAACATCCTTTCTTATATTGATACTTATATTCTACTCCAAAAACACATTTAAAGATATAAAGTAAAAATGCCTCTAAAACCCATGTATATAGATTTTAAAGGCATTTTTTTATGTATTTTGATTTAGTTATTTTTAAAAATTAATAAATCAAGAAAATTAAGTCCAAATGACGAACTTAAAGATATTACTATACTGTTAAACATATCATGACTATGATGTTTGAAAATTATTGATAATAAACTCAATAATATGAAAGAGCCTATAAAAAATTTTATAAATCCAGTAATCCTATTTTGGGAATCTTCCATAGGCAAACTTTTTAGCTTAATAAAAACTAGTATGGGTAAAGAAATTAAAAATAATATAAGGATTATACCGTATACAGGACAAAATTTTTGAATAAGTTCTTTATTATCAGAAATACAAATTAAAATTAATAAAAGCGTTAATATTGCTATTATCCCAAATGAAATTCTAGTTAATTTAACCAATTTATTAGTCATTATGATTACCTCCATTTTAATATAGAATATTATTTTAATTTATAAATTTAGAAAAATCTTAAAAATGGATTAAAATAGATTTATTTTGGAGTGAAATATTAAAAAATTGTCTATATTCTAAAATTTATTTTGAATCTAATTAGGTTTTAATCCATAATTTATAGATGTTAGTCCATATTTATCCAAAATTTTAATAAAGTGTAGTATTCTTGTATTAAAAGAATTGGAGGGATAATATGTTTAGATTAATTTTAGGAATTGTATTTATTTTATTAGGAATAAGATTTGTGTATTTAGCATTTTTATTAAAGAAAAGTAAGGATATAAATTTAATTAAAAATAATATGGTTAAAGTTGAAAAGATTAAAGATAAAGAAGGATATTTAAAATTTAACTTCAAAACAAATATAATATTAGGTATTACACTTTGTGTAAATGGTATAGTTTCTATATTATCAGAGTGCTTTGTATTTTTTGATGATATATGTTCAATTATAAATTCAATTGCGTGTTTAATTATTATTATATGTGGGTGTATGAATATTTACAAGGCTCCTAAGTTTCAAGAGTAATGGGGGGATATATAGAAAAAATGCCATTAGAGTTCATTATATATGAATTCTAATGGCATTTTTTCTAAAACTATATAACTATAGTTGTTAAATGGAAATTTAATTACTATTTATATAGTTTATTAGTTTTTATTTTATTTTTTTATAAAAGTCTATATATGATTTTAATATAAAGTTTAAAAACTCTTGCTGATTAATACCCTTACTAGATAAATCATTAGCAATAGATTCAAAATCATTTAATATGTCAGTATCAATTCTTAAACTTTTAACCTTATAATTTCTCTTTTCTTGCTTAAACTTATAAATATCATTTATTATATCTTCTAAACTATTAACTTCATTAGGAGAAGAAGATCTCTTACTGTTTTCTATAAAGTTTTTTAATATATCTATATTTTTAAGTAAATAGCTAAGATTATCAGAGTCAGACGAACTTAACATAAGACTAGTATTTTCATTATTACTGCTTGTAAGATTATTGCTTACAGGTGTTGTTTTCTCACTTTTGGATTCAACTTTACTTTCAAACTTTGAATCAGATTTTTCATTTGTAAGCATATCGCTTACAGTAAGCTTATTGTAAGCTCGTCCGTTAGAATTTTCATTTTCTAATATATATTGGTTTATTTCCTTATCAAATATAAAACCTTGTTTTTTTGCTCTTCCCCCTACTGTACTTCTTGCAATTCCAATATTTTTACAAAGTACAGTTAAAGAAATTCCTTTTTTTAACTGAGTATTTAAATAATCTATTTGTTTATTTATATCTAGTTTATTAAAATCATCCTTATTCAAATCAATCACCCCTATTAAAAGTTACAGGTTGCTTACAATAAGCTTATAGAAAGCTTTTTAGTAGCTTACATTTTGTAAGTATACAAAAATATGCTTGTAAGTTAATTGTAATATATTTATAAGCATAATGTAATAATATAGCTTACAAATATATTTTATCTAAATTATCTTTAATAAAACATATTTAATTACCTTTTGAATTAACCTTATTCCAAATATAGCGACTAACTATAGGTGGGACTTGCAAGTTAATTTTATTTTTTTCTACTTTTCCATCATAAACATATTTTCCGATATATATTGGGTTAGAAAGAATATATGCTACACGTTGCTTTGTGAAGTTATATTTAAGCCCTATTTTTTCATAGGAAAGCCCCTTACTTCTAAGTTTAAATATATTTTTTACTATTTTAGCCTCATTATCATTTATTGATAAAATGTCATTATCTATTAAATTATAGCCAAGAGGAATCCTACCACCAGGGAATAAGTTTTTATTTCCTTTAGAAACTCTTCCCGAGTGAGTTCTTTCAGAAATTAGTTTTCTTTCAAATTCTGAGAAACTGCCTATCATTTGAAGAAACAAAAGTCCTTGAGCTGTATTTGTATTAAATTGTTCAGTTATTGATATAAACCCAATATCTATTTCTTGTAGATAATCAACCATTATCATTAGATTTTTAAGGCTTCTATGAATTCTATCTGCTTTGTAAACTATGATTGCATCTATTTCATTTTCTTTGTTGGATACAAATTCAATCATTTTATTATAAGAAGGTCTGTTTGAATCCTTTGCCGATAAACCTTCATCAATATAGGTATTTACTAACTCTATATTGTTTAACTTGCAGTAAAGCTCTATTTTTTCATGTTGCATTTCTATAGAGGTATTGTCAATTTGTGATGCACTAGATATTCTAAGGTAACTTACTACTTTTTTCATTTTAAAAATTATTCAAAATCCCAAAGTTGTTTATATTCTTCTCTAAAGTCTGGTAGACTTTCTAAGTATTTTGTTAATGGCTCATAGTAGTCTACATCACATAAATTTAGACTTTCTCTATATAAATCTTCACTATCCCAAGATACTATTTTTATAGGTAGATTATTTTCAAGCATTTGTTTTAGCATAAGAAATCTTCCTATACGTCCATTACCATCTTGAAATGGATGAATAAGTTCAAATCTATGATGAAATGCTGCTATATCTGCTAATGTTACATTTTCTAAACTATAGTACCATTCAAGTAATTCATCTAATTTTGATTGAACTTCAAATGGTTGTGCTATTTTTGCTTTAGTACCGATTATCATATTAGGAATTGTTTTGTATATTCCTGCATAGCCTCTTTGATGCATTGTAGTGTTAAACATAAGTCTTGCATGAAGGTCTTTTAAAAATTGGTCATCAATTTTCTTTCCTAAAGTTTCTATTATTCTATCAAATACGTAACTTGAGTTTACTGTTTCTTGAACATCATCTAAAGTGTGTTTTCCTGTAACTACATTTTTATCTAATAAAAGTGCTAAGGCCTCTGTTGTAAATGTACTTCCTTCTATTTTATTTGAGTGGTATAAAAAGCTATGTTTTAAAATGCTATATAAGGAGTTTTTAAGATCCTTTGTTTCTAGTAACATATTTATAAAATTTTTACTCATTTTTATTAATTTCCTCCTTATCGTTTTATAAATTTATAGTTTTATTATATCTAAAATGTCAAATAAATTGGCATTTATTTGACTTTTTTTCTTCTTATTATACCATGAACACTTGAAATACAAAGCTTTATTCAATTTATATTGTAAATATTTTTTAAATCTATTAAAAATATTACTTTAAGTTTGTGCTATAAACTGTAAATTTATTAAAAAACAAAAATTTTTTTAATAAATTAGGTTGCCATTTGTAGATGTTATATTAAATTTCTTATTTATATACTATAAACTGAAAAAGTATACTTTGTATTAAATAAAAATGAAAATCTTTAATGTCTATAATTAATATTAGGATGCTATAAAAATAAGAAAGATTAGAATATAAAATAATCTTTCTTATTTTTATTTAATGTATTATTTAACTATTTAGACATATTTAGAAGTATTTGAAAACTTGTCTTGAATGTTTTAAATATGACAAATGAAAAGTGTATTATGACTTATAAAATAGAGGAGCTACATATTTAATTTATAGATTATGTAGCTTTATTTAATACTTTTTAAATAATTATTAAATAAAGATTAAACAAGTATTTAAAAAGTATTAAAAATATAGTAAAATAGTTATTAAATAAAGATTAAATCTAAATTTAATCTAAAAAAGGAGTAAGGAAATTGGCTAAAAATCAAACAATTCTAACACATATGAGTTTTAAAGGCGGAAGTTCTAAGACTTGTTTAAATTTAAATTTTATACATCAATTTTGCACAAATTATCCTGATAAAAAAGTACTATTTATAGATGCAGATCCTCAATCTAATGCATCAGTTTTTTTATTAGGTGAAGAAGTAATTCAATCTGATATATATACTTTAAAAGATGGACTTGAAAATGATGTTGAGATTAGTAAATTAATTATAAAATCTCCATTAGAGAAGTTTAAAAATTTAGATATAATAGCAAGCAATATAGATATGGTTACGCTTGAATTAATACTTAATACAAAGCCAGGAAAAGAATATACGTTATTAAACTATTTAACAGAGGATAAAAATATAGATGTTTTATCAGAATATGATTTAGTAGTATTTGATTTAAATCCTGCCA
Organism: Paraclostridium tenue; assembly: GCF_039521565.1. NCBI lineage: Bacteria > Bacillati > Bacillota > Clostridia > Peptostreptococcales > Peptostreptococcaceae > Paraclostridium > Paraclostridium tenue. The sequence goes on along the minus strand of NZ_BAAACP010000018.1, from coordinate 7,087 downwards.
TATCAGTTTTAAATACAAATGTATTTATATGTTGTACAGATATAATTCCAATAATAAATTATGGTTGTTATAGTACTTTAACAGGATATGATTTATTATTAAAAACTTATGGAGATATAAAAAAGGCACTTAGAGTTGACAAAGACGATATAAGAAAACCAGTTATAACTAAGTTTGAAAAACAAGAAAATAATAAAATTAGAATGTGGCTTGAGTGTGCAACTGAAAAAGGAATTTTAGGAAATACTTTTAAACAAACAATGAGAAAATCAGTTCATTATGAAAATTCAATATTATACAATGAAGCAATAAGTGAGTATGTAAATGTTAAAGAAAGAAAGATAAAAACAGATATAGCTAATGAGATGACTGATTTAATTAATGAATACATAGAAGATAGAATAATAACTATTTAATAAGTATTTAATGATTATTTAATGATTATTTAATTAATATTTAATTAGTATTAAAAATATATTTAAAATAGATTAAATCTTTATTTAATAATTGGAGGTAAGGTATGAACATTGAAAATCCAATGTTAAACAAGAAAAGTAGTTTACTAAATATAAAGCAAAAAATAGATGAAAAATCAACAGGACAAGAGTTTATTGAACCAAAAAACAATGAAATAAATGTATTGGATTTAATAAATAAACCTAAAGCAAAAGAAGAAAAAGTAATGCTTGGAATTAAGCTTAAAAAAGAGGTTGCAGATAAGGTTAAGTCTTTTTCTTATGAAAATAATATGACAGTATCAGAAGTATTAGAGGATATAGTAAGTAAGATGTTTGCTTCAGTTGAATTAAATGAAGAGGCTCTAATGGCTTATGAGGAAAAATACAAAAAGAAGTCAAAGAAACAAAAAAAGAAATAAATATCCTAAAATAATATTTATTATGTTTTAAAGTAGGTTATTTAAATTATTTGTAGAATATCCAATATAAAGTAATTTATAGGAGGATATTTAATGGATTTAAAAATAAGTGACTTACCTCCACAATTTGAGAATATAGCTAATAGATTAGGTATTGAAAAAGTTAAATGGCTATTTGAAGAGTTTGGAGGAAGATCTGTGTACTTTCCTACTAAAAAGATGATATATAAAGAATCTCGTGATAGAGAGATTTTTAATGAGTTTAATGGATTTAATATAAAAGAATTAGCTAGTAAGTATAGTATGTCTGAAAGTTATATCAGAGCTATTATACGTCAGAAAAAGGCTGGTTAATTGACAGTAGTTTAAATTATACTGTATTATAAAAACTTAATAAAATTCTAGATTTTTAACAAAACTACAAAAGAGATACATATCTAATTTTAGATATGTATCTCTTTTAGTTTGTCCTGTTTAATGTTTCATGTGTTACTCTATATTTACGACTTATATAAAGTAACAGGTGTCAAAATTGGAAAAAACTTCATACAAATAAAGTAAATGGTTGATTTAATTAAATTTTATTTGTTTTAGCTAAACTTTTAAAAAATAAATTTTTTAAAATATAATGATTATAAAAAGGGTGTATATATTGAAATTAAGTAATTTCAATATATACACCCTTTTTATTTATGACTATTCCCTAAATCTAAATTTAAAATATAGTAAGTAGTATTATAATAAACTTAGATGATGAAATGGGGGGAGATTTGCAAATGAAAACAGAAAAAATTACTGTGGTAGCTTATGATAAAAATTGGGATAATGAATTTCAGAAAATAAAAAAAGAATTGATGAAAGTATTAGATGGCGAAATAGTTTCAATAGAACATGTTGGAAGTACTTCAGTGGAAGGATTATCTGCAAAACCGATAATAGATATAGATATCGTTATTGATAATTATGATAATTTTAAAATTATAGTTAATAAATTGGAACAAATAGGTTATAAACATGAAGGTGATTTAGGAATTAAAGATAGGGAAGCATTTAAATATAGTGGAAAAAAGCATCTGATGGTTCATCATATATATGTTTGCCCAAAGAGTTCTCAGGAGTTAAAGAGACACATAATATTTAGAGAATATTTAAGACAAAATCCTAAAGCTGTAAAAAAATATAGTGAAGTTAAAGAGCAAGGAGCAAGATTATTTCCTAATGACATAATTAAATATATGGAATACAAGGATGATTGCATAAAAAAACTATATGTTGAATGTGGATTAATAACTAATCCTTAAAAACTTGTTTAAAGACATGTAGTAAAAAAGCCCTTAAAATCCATTTATTTGGATTTTAAGGGCTTTGATTTTATTTTATAACAGTATCCTCTAAAGGGAATTTATTCTAAATCTAATCATTTTATTTACTAAGTTTTTTACTTACTAAGTTCTTTAAAAATAATTGTAGTAATATGCTTAATATAGTTATAAAAATTACAAAATCACTAGGACAAAATGGTTTAAAATATCCACCCCAACCACCACTTGTTATTTTATTAGATAATAAAAATGATAATAAAAATGATATGAAATTACCTAAAAAAATAATATATTTGTTATTATTAAGTTTATGTATACATGATAAAAATATATAGGCTGAAATCATAACAAAATATCCTAACATTGACCTTTGTGTATAATCCAAATACATTGATATAAATACAAAAGGAGTTCCATATATAATTAAAATTAAAATATTTATTATGTGTTTTTTCATTTATTAACCTCCCTTATATGTAACTAGTATCTAAAATGAAATTTTAAGACTAATATAAATTAATTAGATTTATTTTTAGAAACAAATAGAAGCCTAATAAAAATAACTAGGGAAATAGAACATAATATAAATTCCATATTACTGTTAGAAGAAGCAATTAAGTATAAATCTATTCATACAAATCCTAGTATTCCTAGATTTGATCTAAAATTTTTAGATAGATTTTTCATAGAGATACCTCCTATAAAATTTAAAAGTAATAATTAGTTTAACATTTAAATTTTAAAAAAAGTAGAAATTGGATTAAGATATATTTATTTTGGATTAAAATATAAAATTTTTAATTATACTCAAAAAATACATTTACTGGTTTTAACTTTATGTAAAATATATAAAGTTTAGTCCATAAATTACATAGTTTAATCCAAATTTAAAAAGTAAATTTATATATTTGCTATAATATAAAAGTCAGTAAAGGAGGATAATAATGAGAGAGGTATTTTATGAAAAATAGAACAAAGCTTTTTTTAATATGTTTTATATTTTTAGCTGGGTTTATATTTTTTAAGGTAAAATATAAAAGTTTTGATAAGGAAAATTTACCTGTAGATTGGAAAAAAGACGCCAAATCTGTTATTGAAGTATATATAAATGCAATGAATACAAAAGATAAAGATCTTATAAATGAGTGTATATTTAAAATGGATGGTTATGATTACAGTTATATAGGTTTTGACGGTGAGGCTGAAGAGCCTTATGATATGATATATATTAAGTACATAGATTCAGAAGAAGTTCCATTTAAAACTGTTGAAGGTAGATTGAAAAATGGAAAATATATTTATTTTAAAGATGGTAAATCTCTGGATGTTAAATATAAAGTTAAATATTTATTTGATGATAAACCTGACAAGTCAGGTATAAATTACCTAAAATATACTTTAGTCAAGAACAAAGATGGAGATTATAAGATAATATCATGCGGATATTAGAAGTTAATTAAAAGAAAAAGATTTATGAAAATATAAAGTTATTCTCACATTTGAGGATAGCTTTTTTAGTTTTTTGTAGTTAAATATTCAATATAAATTAAAAAAATTGTAAAAATATGCAACTAAATGAATATTTACTGAATCTAATATGCGTAATCATGATTATAGGGAGGACAATATGACAGAAAATATAGTACTAAAAAGAGTGAGGCTTTTTAGTAAAAAAAATAAATCAACAGAAGAAATAGATTTAGTAAGGGATGCTAAAAAAGGTTCAGATCAAGCTTTTGAAGAGCTTATAAATATATATAAAGAATACCTTTATAAAATGGCATTTATTTATACAAAAAATGAGCACGATGCATTAGACATTTATCAAGAAACAGTGTATAAGAGCTATTTAAATATAGATAAACTCAAAGATTCAAGTTATTTTAAAACTTGGATAACGAGAATACTTATAAATAATGTTAATATGAAAAATAGACACGTAAATAAGTTTAAAGATGTGGAAGTAGAAGATTACATAGGGGAGATAGAATATTCAAGTATAGAGGAAAAAATAGATTTATATGATGCAATAGATGTATTAGAGGAAAAGTATAAAACACCTATAATACTACAATATTTTCAGGATTTAACAGTAAGTCAAATATCTAAAATAATGGATTGTAATGAAAATACAGTAAAGTCATATATAAGACGAGGAAAGAAAAAGTTATATGATTTGTTGAAGGAGGAAGCATATGAGTAAATATGATGATATAAAAATACCAGATAATATAGATGATATAACTAAGAATGCTATATCAAAAGGAAGAAAGCAAAAGAATATAAGAAAGTACAGAAATGTAATGGTTGCATCAATAGCAACATTAGTTGTTGGAGGTGGAGTGATGGGTGTTATAAATCCTTCACTAGCAGACTCTATACCTATAGTGAAAAATATAGTAAAGTATTTTGATAACAATAAAGATTCTAGGTTTAAAGGTGATAAACATGAACTAGAGAAGACCTCTAAGAGTTTAAATTTATTTGTTAAAGATAAGGGTATAGAATTTAAAGTAAATAGCATATCTTATGATGAAAGTTGTATGACTGTATTTTATACTATAAAAACAGATAAAAATATAAAGGAAAATTATAAGGTAGATGAAAATCCTTTCTTTTCTCATCCATCTATTGATTTATATATAAATGGAAAAGAAGTCAATTCATACAGTAATCCAGAATCAGAGTCTAAGTATGTAGGAAGTAATAAATTAGAAGGTATTTATAGATTTGATATGAGTGGTATAGATATAAAAGCAAATGATAAGGTAGAATTAAAGACAGATAATATTTTTAATACAGATGGTAACTGGAATATAGCTACTAATTTAGATAAATCTAAAACTAACGTAGATAGTCATGTTTATAAGGTTAATAAAAAATTTACAATAGGAGAAACTAATTATGATATAAAAGAAGTTATAATTTCTCCATTAGGAAATAAGATACTTCTTCAAACTAGTGAATTAAAGGATTCAAATAAATCAAATGAACTTTTATCTGGATTTGCACTTATGGATGATAAAGGTAAAATTCTAAATCAAATAGATAATGGAAGTTATGGTCCAGATGAAAAAACTGGAATTGCAACAAACTCATTTGAGTTTATAGGTGCAGATAGTAATACAAAATATTTACAAGTTATCCCGCAAGAATATATACGTTTTGCAGAAGATAAAATGTCTGAACCAAAGAGCATAAATAGGCTTCCTTTGATATTTAAAACAAGTGAAGTTGGAAAGATAAAGATAGACAGTTTCAAGATAACAGGTGATAAAGTAGAATTCACTTATTATAAAGAAGGACTTGTAGACAATGAGATTTGTTTAGATTATTTCGATAAAGATGGAAATGAAGTAGAGTTTTGTGGATTAAAAGATACATACGTTGATAGAAAAACTGGAAAATATACTGAAACTATTAATTTAAATGGATATAAACATGATGAGAAAAAAATTAAAAGTATAAGCAAAATTTCTGTTTCTTATGTAAATGATGTTGAATTATTAAAAGATAAAGCCATAAAAATAGAGTTGAATAAATAATACCTCATAGAATGAGAATATCTTTAATTATATTTACCTATTAAAAATAGAATAAATTACACTTTAAAACTTGTTTAAAGTATAGTGGCAAAAAAGCCCTTAAAGTAAAATTTTAGGATTAATTGGAATTATAAAAGTATTTGAATGGATATTTTTATATAATTATAGTATTATTTACTGTAAGTAAATTAATTGTGAGGTGAAATAATGAGACCTGATATAGATAATATAATTTATATATTAATCTATGTGGCATTTTTAATTTCCATAATTGGCTCTCTAGTTTACTTCTGTAAAGAATCTTTATGTTCTAAAATTAATGATACTTTTATAAAAACTGTTTTTTATAATAGACTAGGATATCTTTATAATTTAATACCAAAACAGTATTTTGTATTTCAGAAATATGATATTTGGAGGTATTGTAGTCTATTTTAATTTGAAATGAAATTTTCTTAATCCAAAATATTAAATTATAATTAAAAGGAGAGAATAAAATGAATTTCATTTCAAGTATATTACAAGATTTATTAAGTATATTATTTAGTTTTACAGGAGATTTAGGAGTTGCAATAGTTGTTGTAACATTAATGGTTAAATTAATACTTATGCCGTTATCTATGAAACAAAAATTCTCTATGAGAAAACAACAAGACATGGCTAATAAGATGAGTAAATTAAAGGAAAAATATAAAAATAATCCTAAGGAACTTGAAAAACAGATGCAATTACATGCAACCGAGAGCATGAAAAGTATGTTGGGTTGTTCTACTTTACTACTTCAAATGCCAATAGTATTTGCACTTTATAGAACTTTTTCAAGTATGCCACAGAATTTTTCTAGTTATATAGTCCCTTGGATAAATAACTTAAGCATGTCTGATAATTTATTTATAATACCTTGTATATATACGTTAATAATGTTAGCACCAAGTTTAATAAGCTATATACCTTATTTTAAGACGAGTTCTCAAGTAGCACTTAATAAACATATGGCTATAATGACAGTAGTTATGAGTTTTATATTAACTGCAAGAACTCCAGTTGCATTAGGTTTATATTTTATAACTAGTGGTGTTTACGCATTAATTGAAGATATATGCTTTAGAATTTATTTTAAATCAAAAAATAAATTGGCATTAGAATAAATAAAGGCACTCCTAGGAGTGCTTTTTAATTAGTTTCTAAAAACATATTTAAAGATATCTAGTGAAATTGCCCTTAAAATCCATTTATTTGGATTATAAGGGCATTAAACATATATAACTAGTCTTTAAAGATACTAATTGGATTTTAATGAAGATCTATTTCTATTTTTTCACTCTCAAGAATCTTTTCTTTAT
>NZ_BAAACP010000017.1:0-46619 GCF_039521565.1 Paraclostridium tenue | reverse complement strand
AAAATTGTATGAAGGATATATAGATATAGATGATAAGACTGAAGAAGGAGAATGGAAGATAGAATATATAACTCTTAAGGATAGCTATGATAATACTGTTTATGTACGTAATATACATATTAGTAATTATGGGGGTGTGAAAGAGGATTTAAGTGCTGGAGATTTTAATGTTTCAGAATATACTAATACTAGTAAACCTATACAAGGAGTATCAGTAGTAAATAAAAATGAAATTTGGTCAAATAAAACAATAAATGGGGATTTATACATAGGTCCAGAAGCAGTTCTTACAGTAAGTGGCAACGTAACAGTTACTGGAAATGTATATGTATTGGGTGCGCTTAAAATTAATGGAGGATTAACAATAAACAAAACACTATATGGAACTAAAATGTCTTGGGGAGGAAATCCAACATTATATAATGGAACAATAGTTATGAGTGGATCAAATTCCATAGGGTCTATGAGTATGTCTAATTATCCAGTACAAGATATACCAGTTAGAATAGATAATGCTCCTTTAGTAGCAACAGATGGAAAAATAGATATAAAGGGTGCAACAGTTGATATAGCGGATATGTATATAGAGGGTAAGAAAGTAGATTTAGATTACAAAGGCAGATTTGATGTAAAAGGTGTAAATATAGGAACTAAGAATAAAGTAACTATAGAATTTAAAACTGTATTTGGTAATACAATAACAAAAACTTACGATGTTGATAATGATCAAATGCCTATAGTACCAATAAATAAAGTACCAGAAATAACTGCAAGTGATATAGAAATCAAGGTAGGAGAAAAGTTCGATGCTAAGAAGTTAGCAACTGCGAAGGACCATGAAGATGGAGATATAACAGATAAGATAGAAGTAATAGAAAATACAGTAGATACATCAAAGGCTGGAGTATACAAAGTAGTATATAAAGTAACAGATAGCCAAGGAGCAAGTGTAAAAAAAGAAATAAAAGTAAATGTGGTACAAGGATTAGTAGGAATGAACAGAGTACCAGAAATAACTGCAAGTGATGTAAAAATTAAAGTAGGAGAAAAGTTTGATGCTAAGAAGTTAGCAGCTGCAAAAGACCATGAAGATGGAGATATAAGTGACAAGATAGAAGTAATAGAAAATACAGTAGATACATCAAAGGTTGGAGTATACAAAGTAGTATATAAAGTAACAGATAGCCACGGAGCTATAGCTAGTAAAACTATAGCTGTAACAGTTGAAGATAAAATAGAGTTTAATGATGTAGAAGGACATTGGGCAGAAAAAACTATTAAGCTATTTGTAGAGAAAGGTTTCATAAATGGATATGAAGATAAAACATTTAAACCTGATAATAGTATGACAAGAGCTGAATTTGTAAAAGTAGTAAATAAGGTCTTTGGATATAACCAAATGGGTACAGAACAATTTGATGATGTAAACGAAAGTGATTGGTTCTACTCAGATATTTGTATAGGAATTAATATAGGATATATAAAAGGTAAGTCAAAAGATAAATTTGCTCCTAATGATAATATTACTAGACAAGAAGTTGCTATGATATTAACAAACATAATGAATAATAAAGATAGTAACTTGGATAAGTTAAATTTATTTAAAGATGGACATCAAACAGATGAATGGGCTAAATCTTCTGTAGAAGGTGCAATAGAATCAGGATACTTAAATGGGTATGAAGATAAAACTATTAGAGCTAAAGGAAATATAACCAGAGCAGAAGCAATTTCTATGTTAAGTAGAGTAAAAAAATAGATAGATTTAATCGTAGATATTATTCCCACGACTCGTCTCCACAATTGAAATACACGAAAAATACTACTATAAAATTATAGTAGTATTTTTAAATTTTAATAAAATTATCTTAATTTAGTATATAATCAATATATAAAAGGACTATACTTTTAGTTAATATTATTTTAAATGTCTAAGGTTGGTGAAGTATGGGTATATCAGTTAAAGAAATGCTTGAGGCAGAGTTTTTTAAAGAATACAAAATTTTAGCAGGCAAAAATGGTTTAAACAATCAAATTCAAGGCGTAACTGTACTTGATGCAGATGATGGATTTCATTGGTCAAGAGAAAAAGAGTTTGTAATTAGTTCAGGATATATTTTTATGCAAAATCCAAATCTGCTTGAAGAATACATCAATTCTGAACACTTTAAGGGAACAGCTTGTTTTGGAATTAAAGTGGGGAGATTTTTAAAAAAGATACCTGAAAATATTATTGAACATTTTAATAAACATAAAATACCTTTAATAGATATTCCATACAAAGATTCTTGGATGGATATAATGAATGCCTTAAATGTTACAGTAATGAATAAAAACATAAATCGTTTTAATATTAAAGAAATAAATTCTAACAAGTCTTTAGATTTATCGTATCAAGTTAGAAAAATTAATAAAATTTTAAATGCAGTTGAATATGAAATGAATTTTTCCGCAATGCTTTATGATTTATCAAACAATAAGGCCTATTATAGTTCAAATAAATTTAAAGAAGTTTCTAAGGATTTAAATATAGAAGACTTTTGGAGACCTTCCTTTGATTATAGTAAAGAGATTTTGTGCAAAGATATAAAAATGTCAAGATATAGATTTTATGATAGTAAATATGAAGCTCCATTTAGTTGGATAACAGTTCCTATAACTATAGATAATAAAGTAAAAGCATACTTTGTTGTTATTGAGGCTACAGGTCTTATTGATTATTTTGACCAATTTTCTTTAAGAATAGGATTTTTATTAATACAAGAGTTGTACGAACAAATTTTTGTTAAACAAATTATGGAAGATAGTGAATTTGAAAAATTCATAGAAAATATTTTAAATGGCAAACTAGAAGACAAAGATAATATAATAAATATAGCTAATGAGCTTAATATAAGTATAAACAACAAATTTTATATTATTGTAATGAATCAAACCAATGAGAAAATTATTTTGTCAGGGCTAAGAGAAACTTTAAAAATTTGTACAAGAAATGCATTTGGATTTGAAGATTATAAAATGGCCTTTGTGGAAGATAATAGTTGTTTATTTTTAATTAAAGAAAATAGTGAGCTTTTAGAAAAACAAAATATTAATCTTATAAAAGAGAAGTTATCTAATTTAAAAAAACGCTTGGAATTAGAGATAGATAATTTAGAATTAAGTTTTGGCATATCAGATATTCCAGACTTTATTTATGAAACAAAGAAAAGCTACAAAAGAGCAGAGAAAGCTATTAATATTGGAAAACTTTTATATAGTAAAGAAGATTTTTGTTCTTATTCAGATTTAGGAGCTTTTGCTTGGATGGATATAAAAGATGATGAAGTTAACATTATGTTAAAAGATATTAGAGTTTTATTAGATAATGAGAAATATAAAGAATATATACACACACTAAAAGTGTATTTAGAATGTAAGATGAACTTCAGTCTTACTGCTAAAAATTTATATTTACATATAAATACTGTTCGAAAAAGAATAGAAGATATTACTTATTTACTAAAGATAGATTTAGAAGATCCTATGAATAGGTTGAAATTAGAAATTTTACTCAAATTATTTTATTAAATAAGAACATAAATAAAAATTATTATAAGATATTCGTAATATATGCGGATATCTTATTTTTTTATAAATATAGTATGAAAAAATTTTCTTAATCATTATAGCAAAATGAAAATTTATTCATTTGTATAATATCTGTTAAATATAAGGAAAGTATTTACGTTGATGCAAGTTTATTTTAACTGATAATATTAAATCAAAGAAAATAATGTTAAAAAATGATAATAAGTTAAAGAGGTGTTTAAATGTCTGAAATATTAAACAAAGCTAAAGATATTGAAGGATATGTAATTAATTTAAGACGAGAATTTCACAAATATCCTGAATTAAGTAGAAAAGAATTTAAAACTCAGGAAATAGTTATTAAAGAGCTTGAAAAGATGGGAATATCTTATAAAAAGGTAGGAAATACATCAGTTGTAGCTATGTTAAATGGAAAAAAAGATGGAAAAACTATAGCTTTAAGAGCAGATATGGATGCACTTCCTATAATAGAAGAGTCAGGTGTTGAATTTTCATCAAAAAATTCTGGATTAATGCATGCTTGTGGTCATGATGCTCACACTGCAATGATTCTTGGAGCAGCAAAAATACTGTCTGAAATGAAAAATGAGATAAATGGAAATATTAAATTCTTTTTCCAAGAAGGAGAAGAAACTTTTACAGGAGCAAAAGAAATCATAAAAGGTGGAGGAATGGATGGAGTAGATGCCTGCTTTGGATTACATTGTATGCCTGATCTTGAAACTGGATATGTAAATATTGATTCAGGATATAAAATGGCAGGTTGTGATACTATTTATGTTAAATTTGAAGGAGTATCAGGTCATGGATCTTCTCCACATCTTGCAAAAGATACTATTTATCCAGCTTGTGCCTTTGTTTCAGGATTACAAGCAATAGCAACTAAAAATATTGATCCACAAGAGCCAGTAGTTCTTACAGTAGGAAAGTTTATAGGAGGAACTAAAGCTAATATAATTCCTAAATATACAAATATTGATATATCAATGAGATATTTTGACCCTAAAGTTAGAGAAATTATTCACCAAAGTATAAAAAGACATGCAAAAGCAATTGCAGAGGCTTATGAAATTAAGGTTGATGTAAATATAGAAGAAAGTGCAATAAGTCTTTATAATGATGAAGAATTATCTATTATTGCAAAGAATTCAGCTAAAAAAGTACTAGGTGAAGGAAAAACTGTATCTGGACCTAAACTAATGGGATCAGAGGATTTCCCTTATTACTTAAAATATGCAAAAGGAGTATATGCATATCTTGGATATAATAATAAGGAGAAAGATAGTATTTACTATCCACATCACGAAAAGTTTAAAATAGATGAAGACTGTTTTAAGTATGGTACAGCACTACATGTTCAATTTGCCTTAGATTTTTTAAATAAAAACTAAAAAAATTTATATAAGTCATTATTTAAATACACAAAAAGACATTGATTAAAAAATCAATGTCTTTTTTACGTTAATAAAAACTCATTCAAATTATAATTTATAAAGCTATACGACTAGAATTATATTGTATTTTTGATATATAATTAACTTTAGTAAGTAGCAGATAACAATTGGGGGAGGACATAATGTTAAAAATAGCAATATGTGAAGACGAAGTAAAACAACAAGAAATATTAGAACAATACATAGATAAAATATTAACAGAAATAACAAAGGACTATGAAATACTAACATTTATCTCAGGAGAAGAGTTACTTGAAAACTATCCTGAAAATGTAGATATATTTTTACTAGACATAAAAATGGACAAACTAAATGGAATGGAAATAGCTAAAAAAATTAGAGAAATAGACAAAAAAGAAGTGGAAATAATATTTACAACATCACTAGTAAAATATATTCAAGATGGGTATGAGGTAAGGGCATATAGATATTTACTAAAACCAATAAAGTTTGATGATTTGAAAAAACATTTGACATCATGTATAAAAGAAATAAACGAGAAGAAAGAGAACTACATAGTGGTAAATGGAAAAAATGATGTTTACAAAATAAATATAAGTCATATTACATATATAGAAATTCAAAATAAAGATATGACAATACATACTATAGATAAAGATTATAATATAAAAATGAGTATAGATAAAATAGAAAAAGAGTTAAGTATATATAATTTTTTCAGATGTCATAAAAGTTTTTTAGTTAATATTAGTTATATTGAAAATATAAAACAATATATAGCAATCCTTGAAAATAAAGATGAAGTACCTATAAGTCGTCATAGATTCAAAGAAACAAAAGTCAGATTTTTAAGCTATATAGGAAGTGTATTATAATGGGGGAAGTTTTGATTTTATCAATAATATATATTATAAACTCTATACTTTACCTTGGAATATTTTATCTAATGATAAATAAATTAACAGATAGGAAACACCTTATAAAAAAGTGGGAGTACATACTAGTATCAATACTTATAATATTAATATTGCTACTTCCAAAGATTGAATTTATAAAAATAGAGTATTGTATTTTTCAAGGCGTAATACTATCTTTATTATGCAAAAGTTTATTTAAAATTTCCATAAAAGATTCTTTGATTTATAGTATGGTATTTTCATTTGGATATATTATACTTGAGAATGTGGTAAGTTTTTTATTACTAGAAGGAGTATTTGACTTAATAATAACCTATACTGCATTAAGGTATAAGTTAGCTAAGTTTTTAGTAGTAAATACTATATTGATAATATTTATCAAACATTTTAATAAAATTGTAAACTTAGATATAAATAAAAAATACTATTTGTATATTGGCTTAATCATAATTATAAATACTACAAGTATATTTTTTATATTTGTGGGTGGAAATCTTATTTTAGATTTATATAACATTATTGCAAATAATTTGCCAAATTACACAAACTATAAGGTGAATTTTGGATTATCTAGTTTTATAAAGGTAATTCAAAATACAGTACCAGTAATTATGATATTTTGCAATATATTTTTAGTAAAAGTTGTAAATAAGTTAATAAAAAGTATGAAATCTAAATCAGAGCTAAAAGCTATCAATGATAAGTTAGATATGCAATATAACTATTATTTAAATATGCAAGAATCTCAAATGAAAGTAAGAAAATTGTATCATGATATTAATAACCATATATCTTGTATTAGGCAAATTGAAAATGAAGATATAAATGAGTACATAGACAGTATAAAAAAAGAGCTTAAGGGCTTTGAGAGTACATTTGATAGTGGAAACAGAATATTAGATATAATTTTAAGTGACAAACATTCAGAATGTATAAAAAACAATATAGATTTGTTTTGTGATATAAACTTTGAAAAATGTGATTTTATAGAGATGATAGATGTATCAGCTATATTTGCAAATATGATAGATAATGCAATAGAAGCATGTAAAAAAGTTGAAAATAATAGATATATAAATATAAGAGGAACTATAGTTAAATCTTATTATGTGATAAAGTGTGAAAATAGCAAGTCAAATGAAATCAAAATAAAAAATAAAAAAATAATTAGTAGTAAAAAGGATTCATTTCTTCATGGCATAGGTCTTTCGAGTATAAAAGAATCTCTAAAAAAGTATGATGGAGATATGGAAATTATAGATGAAAAAAATAAATTTACATTAAAAATATATATACCACTAAAGATTAAGTAATAAAAATATGACAGTTGCGCTTATATAAATACCACTTACACTGTATATATTGAACATAAAGCACATGGGTGTTACTTTTGTAAAGGTAACACCCATTATTATAATAAATACTAAAATTTAAAAATCGATGATAAGGAGTATGTGATATGAAAAAAGCAAGTTCAGTTGTTATATTTTTATTAAGTTTAACGAGTTTAATGTTATCAAGCAGATTATTTTTTCACTATAAGTTTTTAGCTGATAGTTATAATATGTCTCTTATGAAATTGGTTGGTGGGGATATATGGCTTTTAATGGAATTAGTGAATTTAGGAATATTATGTATAATTTCTATAATAGCATTATTTAAGTGTATAGTTGCTTTTAAAGAAAAGCAATAGAATTTGAAACTAAAAAATCAGGGTGTTATCTTTTAACTTCAAAAGATAATATACTGATTTTTTTTATTTAAAGAGTTAAAAAGCATAAATTAGATTTAAGTATTGATAAAAATAGTTTGGAAATGTTATCCTAAAACATAAGGTATAAAGTCATATTTGAATATATCAACTAATAGGTATAGGGGGGGAACTTATGATTAGGATAGCGATTTGTGAAGATGAAAAAGAAACACAAAGTCTAATAGAAAACTATCTTCACAATATATTAAAAAATATAAATATAGAATATGAAATACAAAAATATAGCTTAGGAGAAGAGTTACTTGAAAGTAATTTAAAAGAAATAGATATATTACTTTTAGATATACAAATGGGACAAATTAATGGAATGGATACTGCAAGAAAAATTAGAGAAGTAGATAATAAAATGGAGATAATTTTTATAACTTCTTTAATAGATTATGTTCAAGATGGATATGAAGTAAGAGCTTATAGATATTTATTAAAACCTATAGAATTAGAGGAATTAAAAAAACATGTATTAACATGTATCAAAGAGATTGAAAACAAAAACAATTATATATTAATAAAAAATAAGTCTAATACATACAAGATTCAATCAAATGAAATAAAGTATATAGAAGTTCAAAAAAAGAATATGTTAATACATACAATAAATAAGACTTTTGATGTAAGGTATAGCCTAGAAAAAATAGAAAAAGACTTAAAGCTAGGCAAATTTGTAAGATGTCATAAAAGTTTTTTGATAAATCTAAGTTATGTAGAGAATATAAAGTTAAACACTGCAATTTTAGAAAGTGGAGAAGAAGTACCTGTTAGTAGATATAGATATAAAGATGTTAAGGAGAAGTTTTTAAAATTTCTTGGTGATTCAATATGTTAAATTTTATGACTAATTTATTATTAGCTTTATCAATAGTTATACGCTTTACTATATTTAATAGCATATTAGTTTATAAAAAAGATGGAAAGGACTATAGAAAAACTGTATTTTATATTTTATTATTTTTAATTTATATTATAGCTCTATTGTCTAACATAGAAGTGAGTTATATTTATTTTAAAAATGGAAATTATTTATTTAATGCTTTAGTACTTATAGCTTTTGGAGGTTACTACAAGTATTTTTATAAGATAAGATATATTAAATATATAACCTTCTTTTGTTTATTTAATGTATATTACGATTTGATTAAAAGCTATCTATTAGAGAGAATTTTGTTTTTTTTAATTACAGGGTATATTATATCATCAAAAGAAGCGCTTTTAGTATCTAATTTTGAACAATTAAAAGTTGATATATACACTAACTTGGTTATTTTATTTATATATTTGATATTTGCTTTTTTTAATAAGCGGTTACAATTACTTAATAGCGAAAAAAGAAATTATATATATTTGATATTTGCTTTAATGGTTAATTCAATTAGTATAGTTGGAAATTATATATTTTACAAACTTGAGAGATTTGTAAGTTTATATTCAGAACGTTATGTATTTGATTTTCTTTTAACTCCAAAGTTAGTAGTGGCTAGTAGTATAGTTCTTATATTATTATTTAGACAAATAGTAAAAGAAAATAAGAAAAAAACTCAATATGAACTTATGAAAAATAAATTAGATATGCAATATGAACATTATCTAAGTATTCAAGATTCTCATATGAAGGTTAAAAAGCTTTATCATTATATAAATAATCATATTTGCTGTATAGATAATCTTAAAAATAATAATAAAGAAGTTAGTGAATACATAAGTAATTTAAAAGATGAAATTAAATCTTTTAAAGATAATTATAATACAGGGAATATGATACTAGATATTATAATAAATGAAAAAAGTGATATATGCAGTAAAAAAGGAATTAAGTTTATTTGTGATATAAACTTTTCAAAAGTTAATTTTATAAAACCAATAGATATATCAAGTATATTTGCTAATGTTTTAGATAATGCAATAGAAGCTTGTGATAAAATACATGATGAAAATATTGAAAAGTATATTAGAATTAAGGGAACTATATCAAAAACATATTTTGTAATTAAATGTGAAAACAGTAAAGTTAATAATATTAAGTTTAAGAAAAATAAATTAATAACAGATAAAATGGACAAGTTTGTACATGGAATAGGAACTCAAAGTATTAAATCATCTTTAGAAAAATATAATGGAGAATTATTATTTGAAGATGAGAAAGATAAATTTATAATAAATATATGCATACCACTTAATCAAAATACTGACAGTTGGGTCGATTAAGGTGCTAGTTGGGGCATATGTATTGAGTCTAAAAAATAAGGATGTTATCTTTTAATAGAAAAAGGTAATGTCCTTATTTTTTATGATTAAATGGCTATAAAGCTTTGAAATACAAAGGTAATTAATAAATTTATGAAATTTAAATAATGGAGGAAAATGTATATGAAAGTAAAAAAAATTATACTAGCTATATTATTAGCTACAAGTATAAGTTTAGCTTTTATGATGGGTTGTGAATCTTCTACAATTGATATGGATAAAGAAGCTTATACAACAACAGAAGTATCAAAGATTAAAAAAGATTTATCAAAGAAGATTTCAAAAGCTATAAAAGATAGTGGTCTTCGAGTTGCTGAAGAAAAACCAGATGGGAGTTTTGTGTTATCTTTAGGTAATTTAGAATATTCTAAAGAACAACCTAAGCAAGTTTTAAATTATTCTGTGACCTTAGATAAGAAAAAAGATAAGGAAATACTATTTATTCATTGTGTTAAGGACTACTTAAAGGATGAAAAATTATCAAAAGATGATAAGTTTGTTAAGGCAATTTATAACATATTTAAGTCTTTAACCGATACTAATTTAACTGAAAAGGAATTTTTTAATGAAGTTAAAAATGTAGTTAATAAAGGTGAAGGTATTGTAGAACTTCCTGATATGGGTGATATACATATTTCAGTGAAAGAAATTGATAAGAAAACTAAGATTTTAGAGTTAAGATTTAATGATGAATTTATATTAAAATAAGGAGGTTTATATGAAAAAATATAAAGCTATTTTATTAGCATTAATTATAGTAATTATAGGACTTACAGGGTTATTTATATATAATAATTATTCTAAGCCTTGGAAGGAAGCTGAGGAAAATATTAATAAATATATGGTAAAACAAGGAGTTTCAAAAGGTGATATAAGTGAAGTTACAAAAGAAAAATCAAAATTAGAAAGTTATAATGGAATTCTTTATAAGGTAATTTATAAAGCTGATTCGGAGCATGAATATCAATATTTTTATAGCGATGAAATTTATGCTTTAGATAAAATAAATAAAGTTGTATTAAAAATTTATAATTTAAATGATAATAAGCGATTAGAAAGAGAGGATTTAAAAAAGGTAAAGTATCCTCCAATATATTTAAATAAATTATAAAAAAGAGGGGGATTTTATGGGAATATACTTAAAATTATCAATAGCATATTTAAGAAAAAATAAACTTAGAACGGGACTTTTAATATTAGCAGTAGCGTTAGGAGTAGCTTTAATATTTGAGACATGTACAGTAAGAGAATCTCAAACTAAAAATGATTTAAATGCCGTAAATAAACTTTATGGAGGATATCATGTAGAATTTAATGATTTAAATTATGAGGAAGTTGGAAAATTAAAAAACGACAAGGGTGTTTTAAAAACTAGTACAGTACAAAATTTAGGTAATGTATTAGATAAAAAAGGAAATTCATTTCAGTTAAAATCAGTAGATGAAAACTATGTAAAAGGTAAGTTAAATAAATTAATAAATGGAAAGCTTCCTAAAAATAACGATGAGATAGTACTTGAAAAGAAAGCTTTAAAAGCGATGGGTATATCTGATAAGTTAAATTCTAATATAGATTTAAAAATAAAAAAGAAATATAAAGACTCACAAGGAAATCAAAACATATACACTGAAGATAAAAAATTTAAACTTGTAGGAATTACAGAAAAGCCACAAAAATTTTATGATATGAACTTAACTCTTGAAGCATTTACTTATGGAGATGGCGAAAATAACAATATTATACCAGAAGATACAATTAGTTATGATTGTATAGTAACTTTAAAAAGTGGATGGAGAAATATTAATGGTCAGATTAAAACTATTACGAAAAGAAATGACTTAGGGAAAAATAGCTATACACCAAACATTGTACTTATGCAAAATACAATGGAGGTAGAACAAAGACTTGATAATCCTCAAGTTATTCAAACTCAAATTTTAATTGTACTTACATCAGCTATTTTAATATTTAATATCTTTAATATTACTCTAAATGAAACAATAAAAGAAACTGCATTACTTAGATTAATAGGTTCAAGTAAAAAAAGTGTAAGAGGTATTATAATATATCAAGGCTTATTTATAATGGCTTTAGGTATAACACTTGGATTAGTATTTGGGGTTATATATTCATATGTAGGAATTAGCAAATACAATTTTTCACTATATCAAGAAGCATTAATTAAACCAAATTTATATGTAAGTAAAGAAATTATTATGACGTCTATAATAACAGGTATAATTTCTGTACTTATCTCATGTATTATACCTATTATAAAGATTGGAAATATATCACTTATTGAATCTACAAAGACAACAGACAAGATGAAAAGTAGTGGCAAGAGTTATAAATTAAGTAAGATTCTAAATAAAATATTTGGATTTTATGGGTATATGGGGATTAAAAATATTGGAAGAAATAAAACTAGAGCAGTTATATCTATGTTATCAATTGCACTAGGAGGATATGTATATTTAACTACATTTTCAAGTATGCAGTTTGAGGTAAATAATAAAATTGAAGATATATACAATAAATATGATATAACAATGCAGTTTATTCCATCAATTTCAGATGTGGATAATTTAGAATATATGGATAGTGATATAAATAAGATAAAAAATATAGATGGAGTAAAAAGCATAGAATCTATGCAAATAGTAAGTGGGTTGTTTGATTTTAAAAAGAATGAAGTAAATAAAGAATTTCCAAAATACTTTGGAGTAAAAGAACAAGATAATATGGAAGCTGAGTTTACTTTAAAATTATATGACAATAGTGATTTAAATAAAAATATAAAAGATTTTATACAAGATGGAAGTTTAGAAGACATTGGAAAAGCAACCGATGGTTATCCAAATGTAGCAATATATAATTATTTTTATGATATAGTTACAGATCATACCTACAAAGAAGTTTATAAAAATTTAAAGATAGGGGACATCATAACAGTAAAAGTTCAAACTACAGAGAATGGTGAAACTGTATATAAAGAAAATAAGGTAAGAGTGTGTGCAACTTTAAAACCAAATTGGATGTCTACTGGAGATGGTGGTAATAGTATTGAGATTATAACATCTCAAAATCATGCTATAGCTCTTACAGGTAAAGATAAATATACTAAAATAGGTATAAATTTAAAAGATTCATATGATGAGAATGTAAATAAGAAAATAGAAAAAATTTCTAATAATATTCATTTATCTAGATTCGACAGTAGATTTAATTTTAGAGAAAGAGGGATAGATTCTAGTAGAGAGTATTATAAGTCTCAAATATCAACAATAGCATTAGTTTTAATAATAGCAGGAATTAATGTATTCTGTACAATAAGAACAAATTTGTTAATGAGAAAAAAAGAAATTTCAACATTTAGGGCAATAGGATTGAGCATTAAAAATATGAAGAAAATGGTTCTTTATGAAGCATTAACATATGCAATTTTAAGCAACATAATAGCTTTGATTCCATCAATGATAAACTTAATTAAATTTGTAAATTGGAATAACAACGCTTATACAAATTTCGGAATAGAGCACTTTATGGATTTTACATTTCCAGTTAAAGAATCAATAGTATTCTTTGCTTTATCAGTTACTGTGTGTATTATAGCAATAACTACAAGCAGTAGGGAGTTAAAAAATATGAGTATTATTGAGGGAATAAAAGATAATGATTAATTTGGGAGGTTAAGTTATGAAAACTTTAAAAACTATAGATTTAAGAAAAACATACGGGAAAGGTGATAGCGAGGTTAAAGCTATTGATGGAATAACTTTAGAAATAGAACCTCATAAGTTTACAGCTATAATTGGACAAAGTGGTTCAGGAAAAAGTACATTACTTCACTGTATGGCAGGACTTGATAAACCGACCTTAGGCAAAGTGTTTATAGATGATTTAGATTTATATACTTTAAATGATGATAAGTTATCTAAGATAAGAAGAGATGAATTTGGATTTATATTTCAAAGCTTTAATCTAATACCTGTTATAAATGTTTATGATAATATAGTATTACCTATTTCACTTAGTGGTAAAAAGGTAGATAAAAAGTATATAGAAGATTTAATAATTAAATTAGGTCTTAAATCACAAATTAAGAAATTTCCAAATGAATTATCAGGGGGACAACAACAAAGGGTAGCAATTGCTCGTGCACTTGCAAATAAACCATCAGTAATATTTGCAGATGAACCTACTGGAAATCTTGATTCAAAGACTACAGATGAAGTAATGGATATTTTAAAAATGTGTGTTAAGGAGTTTAATCAAACTCTAGTTATGATAACTCATAATGACGAGATAGCTAATATGGCAGATAGAATTATAACTATTAAAGATGGTAAAATTTTAAGTTAATAGAAGGTTGATGTTTATGTGGGGTTACACAAAATTAAAGTGGCAAATTATAAACATATTAATCTTCATATGATATTTTAAATAAAAATATAAAAAATATAAATATGAAATATTTATTATGATAAAAAATAAACAAAATTATGCTATACTTAATATGTAAAGAGATATATAAGGAAAAGTTTAAATTAAGGGGGAAACTTATGAAAAAAATTATTAAAAATTTAAAAGTATTAAGTATGGCAATTGTTTTGTCATTATGTAGTATCAATGGTGTCTTTGCAAGTAATTTAAACACAACTAATGAGCCCTATAAAACAACTGTATTTAATAAAAGTGATAACATGTGGAATGCAAAGTATTTTAGAATACCTAGTTTGCAAACGTTACCTGATGGTACAATGCTAGCATTTTCAGATATTCGTTATAATGGAGCTCAAGATCATGCATATATAGATATTGGAGCTGCTAGAAGTACTGATGGGGGAAAAACATGGGATTATAAAACAGTAATGGAAAATGATCGTGTTGATCCAACTTATTCTCGTGTAATGGATTCAACAACTGTTGTTACAGACACAGGTAGAATAATATTAATTGCAGGATCATGGAATAAAAATGGAAACTGGGCAAGTAGTACAACTTCATTGAGAAGTGACTGGTCTGTTCAAATGGTTTATTCTGATGATAATGGATTAACATGGTCTGACAAAATTGATTTAACTACAAATACAGCAAGAATAAAAAATCAACCAAGTAATACTATTGGATGGTTAGGCGGTGTTGGAGCTGGTACTGTAATGTCTGATGGAACAATAGTAATGCCAATACAAATTGCACTAAGAGAAAACAATGCTAATAACTACTATTCATCAGTTATATATTCAAAAGATAATGGTGAAACGTGGACTATGGGAAACAAAGTACCTAATTCAAAAACTTCTGAAAATATGGTAATTGAATTAGATGGAGCTTTAATTATGAGTTCTAGAAATGATGGAAATAATTATAGAGCATCATATATATCTTATGATTTAGGATCTACATGGGAAGTATATGAGCCTTTACATGGCAAAATATTAACTGGTAATGGATCAGGATGCCAAGGTTCATTTATTAAAGTTACTGCTAAAGATGGACATAGATTAGGATTTATTTCAGCACCTAAAAATACAAAAGGTGGATATATTAGAGATAATATAACTGTTTATATGATTGATTTTGATGATTTATCTAAAGGGGTTAAAGAATTATGTATTCCATATCCTGAAGATGGAAATCCAAGTGGTGGAGGATATTCTTGTTTATCTTTTAATAATGGAAAGTTAAGTATACTTTATGAAGCTGACGGAAACATAGTATATAAAGATTTAACAGATTATTATTTATCCCTTGATAATAATAAAATGTAGAGTATTTATCAGATATATATTGAAAAAACATTAAAACTTAATAATACTACTTTTAAAAAATGCACTGAATTTGAAGTATTAGATTATCAAATCAGTGCTTTTTTATATTTATGGTTTTAATACAACTTTTATACAATTATCTAATTTACTATCAAAAATATCATAAGCATGTTTTCCTTCAGATAAGGACAACTTATGAGTAATAATATCAGTGGGATCATACTCACCTTTTTTTATTATATCTAAAATTTTAGGCATATAAGCTTGAGCAGGGCATTGTCCCATTTTTAATGTAATGTTTCTAGAAAAGAAATCACCTAATGGAAACAGATTATATCTTGCACCATAAACACCAACCATCATAACAGTTCCTCCTTTTCTAACAGCTCTAGATGAAATTTCAATTGCTGATTTGGAACCTCCTTGGAGTTTTAGGAGAGTTTCAACTTTTTCAAAGTTTGACATTACACCATCCATTCCAACACAGTCTATAACAACATCCGCACCACCATGAGTAATTTCTTTTATGTATTCACCTGTATCATCATGATCTTCAAAGTTAACTGTTTCAATACCTTTGTAGGAAGTTGCATGCTTAAGTCTGTATGAAACCCTATCTACTGCAATAATTCTTCCTACATTTTTTAATATAAGCCATTTTATAACAGAAAGACCTATAGGTCCACAACCAAGTACAACAACTGTATCACCTTTTTTAACATCTGCATTATCAACACCCCAGTAAGAGGTTGGCAAAACATCAGTAAGAAAAAGAACTTGATCATCTGATAATTCTTCAGGAATTTTTATAGGTCCTACATTAGCATATGGAACCCTTAAATATTCTGCTTGACCTCCATCATATCCACCAAAAGTATCACTATAACCAAATATACCACCACATGAACCATAGTCATTAGAGTTATCACATTGGCTATATAACTCATGTTCACAATAGAAACAATGTCCACAAGATATGGGAAATGGAACAACAACTCTATCACCTTTTTTAAATTTAGTAACATCTTTACCTATTTCTTCAATTATTCCCATTGTTTCGTGACCTAAAATTGAATTTTTTTTAAGATTTGGAATCATTCCATGAATTAAATGAAGATCGGAACCACATATAGCTGTAGATGTGACTTTAATAATAATATCATCACTTTTTTCTATTTTGGGATCTGCTACATCACGTACATTTACATTTTTTATTCCTTCATATACAATAGCTTTCAATAATATATCCTCCTTATACAACAGCATTTATTTACAATTTAGTTTTAGTTAAATTATGGAAAATTATTCTTTGATTTTAAATTTTAATAGAATATTAAAATATGAAAATTTGGATTGAATATATTAAGAACAGCCTCTAAGTTATTACCATATTATATAACATTATGCTTAAAGTTATAATATATAGCTAATAAGATTGGAGGATAATATGACAGAGGGATTAACAGGACTTGTTATAACTAAAGATGATAATATTTATAATATTGTTCGTAGAAATGCAAATTTATATTTTAGTTACTACCCAAGGGTAATTGTATATCCTAATAATATAAAAGATGTAGTTAATGCAGTAAATTGGGCAAGAAATCGAGGTTTAAATGTACGTTGTAGAAGTGGTGGTCATAATTATGAATCATTTTCTGTGGCAAATGACGCTGTTGTGATAGATGTTTCTAATTTACTTGATTTTGAAATAGATACTAATAAAGGTTATGTAAAAATAGGAGCAGGATATACCCAAGAGCAACTTTATCCTAAAATAGCTAAATATGGATTTGCATTTGTTGGAGGAAGTTGTGGATCTATTGGTGTTTCAGGAATTACTTTAGGAGGAGGGGTTGGCTACTTACAAAGGGAATATGGTCTAGTATGTGATAATTTAGTAGAAGCACAAATAGTAGATGCATTTGGAAGAATAATAACTGCTAATTCATATCAAAATCAAGATTTACTTTATGCATTAAGGGGAGCAGGTAGTAATAATTTTGGAGTAGTAGTATCCCTTACTTTTAAAGTATATCCAATTGATAAAGTAGTAGTAATGACTTCTAAATGGCCTAAAAATAGTAGGTATGAAGTAATTCAAGCATTTCAAAAATTAGGGCAATATTTAGATAATAGGTATACGATTAAAATTTCTATGGCTAAAGATTCTATTGAACTATATGGGATAGGTTTAAGAAGCACAGAAAAAGAAATGGAAAAATCTTTAAGTATTTTATTAAAAGTTCCTGATAAAATGAATTATACAACAAAGTATATTGACTTTAAGGAGTCTGTACAGAAGTGTCCAGAATATGTAGCTACACCAACAGGATTTAAAACTACAGGATTACTTGCATATAAAATATTAGGAAAAGAACCTTGTCAAATAATATTTGATTATTTAGATAATTCACCGAATATACAGCCAACTATACAAATTGGCTTTTTACTATTGGGAGGAAAAATTAAAGAAAATAAAAAATTACCTAATGCTTATCCCCATAGAGATGCTAAAGTATTAATACAAATTGATGCTCAGTGGTTACCTAAGTATAGTATGTATGCTAATGATACAATTAGATGGGTAAATAGCTTAAGAAAATCCTTACTTCCATATGCAGGATTTGGATATCTTAATTATTGTGATATTAATATACCAAATTACTTGTATAATTATTTTGGTAATAATGTATTTTGGTTAAAACTTGTAAAAGCAAAATATGATCCATATAATTTATTTTATTATCCCCAATCAATACAATCTTTTCTTACAAAATAATGTTACTTTTATCAATGAGGATTATTTTAAATGAGATTATTAAGAATCTCAAACTCTTTTTTCTATAGACTAAATATATTAATTTGTATAAAAATAAAAGCTAATTATATAATTAGCTTTTATTTTTATTTTAAATTTTATATAATAATAAAGTTATTAGTATATTATGGTAAATATTAAATTGATAATTATCAATATACTCTGTAAACAACTTTATAGGAGAAATATAAAAAATGAATATTTTAAAAAAGAAAAGTATTTTAATCATGGGAGGAGTTATAATTGCACTTGGAATAGTGGGTTGTAATCAAAATCAAAAAAAAGTAGAAAATAATAGTTTTAAAGGTTATGAAGGGATAGGTTATGAACCTATATACCATATAGAAAAAAATGAAGCTATGAAAGAATACCTTGAAGACAATAAAAAATTTTATGAAAGCGATTATGATTGTAGATTAATTAATAGTTTAAACAAAGAATCTAAGCTAAGTTTAGAGGATTATGACAAGACACTATATGCAATATATGCTAAGTTTTTATATGCATATACTTCTATGGGTCAGATAGAAGAAACTAAATTAGATAAAGAGTTTTTAGATTTGATTATAAATAAATTAATAATATTACAAGAATTAGGTAAAAAATCCAATTATAAAGATAAAGTTTGTATACTGGATACATATTTTGAAAGTACAATAAATGCTATGAAAGAGTTAGAAAATAATTTAGATAATAAGAATTACGCATTATATTTAGATTATAAAGGCAGAGCTAGAATATGTATGCAAGAGTTAACAAAGACTTGTTCAAATGAAATTATAGCAGGAAGTAAACCACAGAAAAATTCTAAATATGAACCTAAGAAATTTGATTCAGTTAGTTTTCAAGTTGCTGAGGAAATAGATTCAATGAGTAGATACCTAATATCAATTACGGAGAAAGATGAAGTTGCACTAGACGAAGATTATGTGATTTTTATAAAAAGACTAGAAAAAATACAAAAGTCTATAAATGAAAATTCTACAAATAAAAGTGAACTAGAAAAATTAAATAAACAATTTGATTTAGTATATAAGGAAATAGATAAAGTAAGAATTACTAGTAGGGATAATTATGAAAAAGCATCTCAGCAAAAAGAAACTGATGGAAAAAATGTTACAGCTATAAGAAATGCAAAGTTTGATTTAGCATCTAAAATTAATGACTTACAAGTTTTATTTAAATTTTTACAGTTATTTTAATCAAAATAAAAAATAATATTTTAAAATTAATATCAAAGCTATAGACTAAATATATAAATATTTAGTTAAATTTAAATTATATACATATTATTTATAAGAATGGTTAATATATAATCAGATAGTTAATGAAAGTTAATTATCTACCAACACTTACTAGGCAAAAGCTAGATTATATCTAACCTTTTGATAGTATCTTTGGAAGTGATTGGGACTAGATATTTGAAAAAATATCATATTAAATATAATGAATCTACTAGATATCCTCGATCTACTAGAGTGCAAATAGCTTTTGTCTAATACCCAAAGGTTAGAGTTCAAGCTAGCTTGCAAACTATATTTAATAATAGTCATAGAGGGTAAGGATGTAATCAATATTACTCCTTAAAAAAGCACTGAATTTGAAAGCATAGTCTATCAAATCAGTGCTTTTTTTATTGCAATTTAAAATGTATATTTAGATTAATTGAGGGATAGTTGGTGTGAAGATTTTTTACTTTTATGTTATACTATTTATAAGGGAAGTTTTAAACAATCTTATCAAGGAATTATTTACTGTTTCTATGATAAAAATTGGAGGGAATAAACATGAAGATCACTGAAGGATACATGCCTTTTGAAGGTTTTAAAACTTATTACCGTATAGTAGGTGATAAAACAGAAGGAAAGAAACCATTAGTACTACTTCACGGAGGACCAGGTTCTACACATAACTATTTTGAAGTATTAGATAAAATAGCACAAAGTGGTAGACAAGTAATAATGTATGACCAAATTGGTTGTGGTAATTCATTTGTAGAAGGTCATCCTGAATTATTTAATGCTGACACTTGGATAAAAGAACTTATTGAACTAAGAAAATATCTAGGGCTTGAAGAAATTCATCTATTAGGTCAGTCTTGGGGAGGAATGCAAGCTATTTGGTATGCTATTGAGCACAAACCAAAGGGTATTAAGTCATATATTCTTTCATCTACTCTGTCTTCAGCGAAACTTTGGGAAAAAGAGCAAAAAAGAAGAATATCATATATGGATGAAGCTGATCAAAAGGCTTTACTTGATGCAGTAAATACTGGAGATTATTCTAGTAAAGAATACAGTGATGCATTAAATAAATTTATGGAAATGTACTGTGCAGGTAAAATAACTGAAGATTCTCCAGAATGTTTAAAAAGACCTAAAAAATCAGGTACTGAAGCCTATATTGTAGGATGGGGACAAAATGAATTTTCTCCTACAGGTACTCTCTCTGGATATGAGTTTACAGATAGGTTACATGAAATAAAAGAACCTTGTTTGATAACTAGTGGGGCAATAGATTTATGTTCTCCATATATTGCAAAAACTATGTATGATAGAATTCCTAATAGTAAATGGGAGTTATTTGAATATTCAAGACATATGCCATTTGTTGAAGAAAATGATAAGTATATAGAAGTTTTAACTAAATGGTTAGATGAAAATGATTAAAATTATATAAATTTTTATAAAGATAGAGATTAAGCAATATATGTTTAATCTCTTTTTTAATACATAATGAATAAGCTAATTTATAAATTATATTTAACTGTAGTCATAAATATATTTTGTCTCATCAACAACAATTTATTTAATTTATTTTTTTACAAGCAATATGTTATAATTTATAATCAAATAATTATAAAATTAGGAGTTGAAAAAATGTATAACATAGATGAAATCATATATGACTGTCCAGTAGAGGCTCTATCAACTATACTAGGTAAAAAATGGGTTGCTATAATAATATGGGAACTTCAAAATAACAAAATGAGATTTGGAGAATTACAAAGAGCTGTAGAAGGATGTACGAAAAAAATGTTAATTCAACAGCTAGACTTGTTAATTAATCAAAATATTGTAATAAATGATAAGAAAACATATAAAAACACAGTAGAATCTACTTACTACTTAAGTGAATCAGGATTAAAATTACTTCCTATTATGAAAAATATGATACATTGGAGTAATGAAAATCTTTCTTGTGATAATTAGATATGATAATGAAAAAGAAGTATAAATTATAATGTATATGGTTTTTTTAATTTCATTATGTATCTTTTATTATAAAATGCTAAATTTATGTAAATAATTTTAAAGTGAGAAATAAAATAAGGAGCATAAATTATGGCAATAAAAGAACAAAAAAGAAAAACTAAAGAAGCCGAAAAACTAGAAAAAAGATATAAAAAAGAATTAGAAAAACAACAAAGAGAAGATTATATAAAAAGTAGATATGAAAAAGTAAATAAATTAAATTTATCAATAAACAATGAATTAGATAATTTAAATAACTTAATCATAAATGGAATCAATAACTATAAGCCTACGCCTATAAATGAGTTTATAAAAAAAGATATACAAGAATTTAAAATACCAGAAGAACTAAATTTAGAGTATGAAAAGCCAATTAAACCTATAATAAGAAAAGCTAATATATTTGAAAAGTTATTTAAAGTTCATAAATTAAAATATAATAATTATGTAAATGAACTAGAAACTAATTATGAAAAAGAATATAAATTGTATGAAGAAAATGAGCTAAAAAGAAAAATTGAAATTAAAAACTTAAAAAAATCTCATGAATTAAAAGTCAGTGAAATAATAGCTATTAAGAAGGATTTATATATAAATGGAGATATAGGTATAATAACTTCTTATAAAAAAGACTTATTAAATAATTCAAATTATCCATTTGAATTTAATAAAAATATAAATATTGGATATTGCAAAGATACTAAAAAGTTAGTAATAAATTACTTATTACCAAAAAAAGATATAGTCCAAAATGTTCATAGTTATAAGTATATGCTTAAACTAGACGAGATAAGACAAGTTCCGAGAAAAAATAAAGATATAAATG
Source organism: Paraclostridium tenue (assembly GCF_039521565.1). Classification (NCBI taxonomy): domain Bacteria; kingdom Bacillati; phylum Bacillota; class Clostridia; order Peptostreptococcales; family Peptostreptococcaceae; genus Paraclostridium; species Paraclostridium tenue. Next base: position 24,012 of record NZ_BAAACP010000017.1, on the reverse strand, counting down.
ATATATACAATCAAGCAATATATTCAATAGTTCTTAGATCTATGAATGAAGTTTTTAAGGCTGATATATATGATAATATATATACTATTGTATTTAATGGATACATAGAAGATATAGATTTATCTACAGGGCAAGATATAAATCCTTATATAATATCATCAATGATAGATAAATATGATTTTAGAAAAATAGATTTAACAAGAGTAGATAAGTTGAAGTGTTTGAAGGAAGCTATGCAAAGTAGGATAAATATTGACTCAAACTTTGAACTTAAAAGTATTGTTCCTATATGTAATTATGATTATTTAAATAATTCTATTATAAATAACGAAAGTATTAACTTATTAGAAGTTGATCCTTATGAGCTAGAAAGTTTAGTAACTATTTTGTTTAGAAATATGGGCTATACAGTTGAAGAAACTAAAAAATCTCATGATGGAGGAATTGATTGTTTATTAAATTATAATGATCCTATTTTAGGTGGAAAAGTTATTGGACAAGTAAAACGATATAAAAATAATATTGATATATCAAAGCTTAGGGAATTTGAATCTGTACTTAGAAACTCTGATGCCATGAAGGGTTTATTTATATCAACAAGCAACTTTAGTACACAATGCGAAAAATTTGCATCAGATAACAATATAACCCTTATAAATGGAAGCACCTTAGTTAAATACTTTAATAAATATGGCGTTAACTCATATATACAAAATAAGTAAATACTCAAAAGAATATATAAATAAAATGATATAATTAATTTCAAGATTTTTTATTTTATTAAATTAACAATTAATATTAGTTAAAAAATTATAAAAATTAAATAATTTGCATAAAAATGCTTAATGCTATTATAGTTTTAGGCATTTTTTTTATATATTGGAATAATTATTATGTTTAAACTTATAAAAAAAGTATATTAATATAATAAGGAAAATTAGATTCAAAGAAAAGTAATAACAAAAGGAAAGGAATATTATGGAAGAAGCGAAAATTATTAAAATGATATCAAATAATCCTAATATTATATCAACTATAAATAATCCAACAGAAGAAATGAAATTATTAGCTCTTGAAAAAAATGGACTTGTATTAGAATATATAAAAAATCCAACTACAAAGATGCAAGAGTTAGCAATGAACAATAATGTTAGAGCAATTAAATATATAAAAAACCCTACAGAAGATATGATGATAAAAGCTGTAAACTCTGGATGGAGTTTATTAGAATATATAAAAAATCCAACAGAAAAGGTAATAAAATTAGCTATAAATCAATCTGGATGGGCTATACAATATGCTAAAAATCCAAGTGAAGAATTACAATTATTAGCAGTAAGAAAAAATTACGATGCAATAAAATATATAAAAGAGCCTTATGAAAGTGTACAAGAAGAAGCTGTAAAAATAAATTATAGGGCATTAAGAGATATAAATTCACCAAAATTAAAAACAGAACTTATAGCTATTAAAAATAATGAAAAAGCTATAACTTTTATAGATGAATTAGATAAAGAAAAAATGCTAGCGTTTTTAAAAGAAAATATTTTAGTAATTAAATATATTATACAAAAAATAACTAAAGAAGATTTAGAAAAAGTTTTAAAAGAAGTTTTATCAAAAGAAGATGTTGATGAAAAATACGTAAGAGACTTTTTAAATTGTAGTATCATAGATAGAAACAGTGATACTATGCCAATAGATAAGGTAATGTTTATTTATAAATATGGAAGTAAAAAAGCTAAAAAAATAGCTGTAGATGAAAAACTAAAGATGATATAGGAGAGAGAAAATGAATTTTATAGAGACATTAAAAAGCATTGACTTAGTACTAGCTACTGGGGAAGTGCCTTTAGTAGTTGGAGAAAGTGGAATAGGAAAAACTGCATTAGCAAAAAAATTAGCTTATGAAAATGATTGGAGTTTAATTGTTATTGATGGAAACTTACTAAAAGAAGGAGAAATTGGAGGTTTACCAACTGTAGAGTCTTATGTAATAAGTAATTCTAATGGTGAAGAAACAGTAAAGAAAACAACAGTATATGCCGTTCATAATAAATTAAGAGAAATTGATGAAGAATTATCTAAAAAAAGAGAGGTTCTTTTATTTATAGATGAAATAAACCGTTGTGAACATACAGTACAACAAGAACTTATGAACTTAATATTAAATAGAGAAATAAACGGATATAAGTTAAGTGATGAAGTAAAGATATTAGCTGCAATGAATCCATCAAGTAAGTATGGTTCAGATTTTGATTATCAAGTTGTAGATATGGATGCAGCTCAAGAAAATAGATTTGTTTGGTTGAACATGGAACCAGATCATAATCAATGGATAAAATGGTCAATAGATAAAGGACTTGAACAAAAAGTTATAGAGTTTATATCTACTTTCCCAGAATACTTACACAAAATAAATGAAGAAGATGTATCTGCGACTCCAAGAAGTTATGAAAGAGTTTCTAAAAGTTATAAAGTATACAAAGAACAAAAAGAATCAATACCAAAAGCTGTATTTTTAAATGTTATAAAAGGAAATGTAGGAAAAGTTATTGCAGAAGAATTTATAAGCTTTATTGAAGCAGATTATAGTCCATTAATATCTTATGAAGATGTTTTTTCTGGAGAAACTTTAAGTGAATCTGTTATAGAAAAAGTAAAAACTGAAAGTCATACAAGACTTTATTTAGCAGCAATGAATATTTTAAGAGATTTAGAATTAAATATTAAAAATGATAGCTATGATTCAAATTTTTATATAAATAGATTTGTACAATTTTTAAAAGAATATCCTATAGATTTAATGGTAGGAATTATGAAGGATATTAAAAATAGTTATAAAAAAGTATATGAAAAAGCCATAGAAAATGAAGAATTTGTCAAAGCTTACTTTGAATCTTATAGTTTGATAAGGGGATAGTATATGGAAACTTATTTTGATAAACAAAAAAGAGAACTTTATGACAAATCAGAAAAAATTATTAACACTTATGCTATGTTAAAAGCAAATCGCAAGGGTGAGAAATTTGAAATAGATATACCACAAGATTTCAAAAATGAGTTTTTTAGTTTAGTAGATAAAGTTAATTTAAGTCTTATGGAAGATAAAGATAACTTTTATGGATATTTTCTATTTCAAACATCAAGAGAAATAAGATTTGATATAAGTAGTCCTACAGCTATAAACTTTAAAGGTGCTAAGTATGTTATATACTTTAATCCAATAATTTTTCTAGACCTTAACATGAGACAAATGGAAAGTACAATCAAGCATGAAATTCTTCATGTAATATCTATGCATTTAGTAAGAGCAAAAGGATTAAAAGGTAAATACAGTACCTTAGCTATTAACATGGCAATGGATATAGTAGTAAATAAATATTTAAACAATTTACCACCATATGCTACTACTTTAGAAAATGTAAATGTAGCATATAATTTAAAACTTGAGCCTTATGAACCTTTTGAATATTATGTAGAAAAAATCCAAACTGAATTAGATTTACAAGAAAAAGATGAAGAAGGCGAAGAAGATGATACTCGTCAATCTGATAATATAGAAACTGAGTACAATCCAGAAAAAACTCATGATATTTGGGAAGATTCTAGTGATATAGATGAAAAAACTCTTAAAGAGTTTACAGAAAAAGCTATTAACAATTCTCAAAAAGGTAAAATTCCAGAATATTTAGATGGTATGATAGCATCACTTAAAAATAGTAAAGGAGAATTACCTTGGAACTTATACTTAAGTAGATTAATGGGAACAGTTGAAAGTAATAAAAAGAAGACTATAACAAGAAGAAATAGAAGACAACCAAATAGATTAGATTTAAGAGGTCAGCTAAGGTCTCATAAAGCAGAAATAGCGGTTGCAATTGATATAAGTGGAAGTATTAGTGATGAAGAATTTAAACAAGCTATTAAAGAAGTACTTAATATAGTAAAAAATTATAACCATGAAATCACTATTATAGAATGTGATAATGAAATTAGACGTGTGTATAAAGTCAAATCTATAAAGGATATAAAAGAAAGACTTAAAAGAAGAGGTTCAACTAAATTTAGTCCAGTTTTTGAATATGCTAATAATAAAAAGATTAATTTATTGGTATATTTTACGGATGGTAAAGGTGAAGATAAGTTACAAGTAACACCTAGAGGATATAAAATTTTATGGGTTATCTCTGGAAGAGGAGATAAACTTTCATTAAGAGAGCCTTATGGAGCAGTTAAAAAACTTAGTAAGGTTAAAATAAAAGAAGATACATTAGATATGAGTGATGTTAGAAGTGATGGTTACTCAATGAACAATCAAGCACCAATTTTATAATAAATTTTAAAAGATCATGTTGATAAATATTCAATATGGTCTTTTATATTTTTAAAATATAAAATTTAAACTAAATTTAAAATATTTTTAAAATATAAAATAATTTTTTAAAGCTTATTATATAAAAATCAAAATAAAGACTTAAAATCTAGTAAAATATGCAGTTTAACTAAGTATTGCAATTGAGAAAAATATATGTTAATATTAATTTCGTCTAAAAATGTCGAATCAAAATAAACAGATTATTAATAGCGAATCTGAAAACGATTTTGAAAAAGACTAAGATGAAAAAAGAATAAAAGAGGTGTCAACATGGAAAATTCACTTAGTACTTCAAAAGAGATGGAGGAGGTACAAATAAAAAAAGCAGTGCCTGCAGTACTGGCTTTAATGATTTTTGCGCTAGTTATAGACAATTCATTTAAAATTATTTCTGCAGATTTAGCAAGTGCTTTTAATTTATCTGCTACTGCTGTTAGTTGGCAGGTAACTTTAGCTGGATTGGTTATTGGTATTGGAGCAATTGTATATGCTTCTTTAGCAGATTCAATAAGCATTAGAAATTTACTAACACTAGGAGTTTTCTTAATTTGTATTGGATCATTATTAGGATTTATTTTTCAAAAATCATTTTTTATGATAATCATTTCAAGAATAATTCAAGCAGCAGGACTAGGAAGTGCGGAAACTTTATATGTAATATTTGTTGCAAAATACTTTAAAGATAGTGAACAAAAGAAGTATTTAGGGTTTAGTACAAGTAGTTTTGCTATATCACAAGTAATTGGTACTCTTACAGGTGGATATATATCAACATACTTACATTGGACAGTATTATTTTTAATTCCATTATTAACTTTATTAATACTACCTTTTATATTAAAGTATATTCCTAAAGAAAAATCTACAGGCAAAGGAATTGATTTTGTAGGATTTATATTAGTTTCAGCAGTTTCAGCATCATTAATGCTTTTTGTTTCAGGATTTGAATGGATTTATTTAGTAGCTTTAATAATTGCGCTTGTATTATTTATTACATATATAAGTAAAAATAAAAAAGCTTTTATCAGTATTGAATTTTTCAAAAACAGAAATTTTATATCAGTACTAATTGTAGCTTTTGTTATATATAGTGTTCAACTTGCATTTATATTTATGTTCCCATTCTTAATTGAATATATATATAATTATAGATTAGATCAAGTTTCACTACTTTTAGTTCCATCTTATGTTTTAGCAGCTATTGTAGGAGCGATGTCTGGAAATGTTGCAAAAAGATTTGGAAGCAAGCAATGTATTCAAATGGCTATAATAGGTATAATAATAAGTCTTATTTTTGGTAGTTTATTTATACAAACATCAGTATACGTATTTGTATTTGTAATGATACTATTTTCTAGTTCATTTGCATTTATGTATGCACCTATGATTGATACATTAATAAAAACAATACCTAAAGAAAACTCAGGAACTGCTATTGGTTTTTATAATTTTTGTTTAAATATAGCTACATCAATTGGTATAACATATGTAGCAGTACTTATGGAAGCTAAGCCTTTAGGAAAAAATATTACTGGTCTTTTTAATAATGCAATATGTATACAATATAGTAATGTTTTAATTGTATTAGCAATCATTTCTGCAGTAGCATTTGTATTATACTGGAGTTTAATTGGAAGAAGAGAAAAGTCTGAAAATAAATAAAGAGCAACTAAATTATATTTTATGGATTTTAAAAATCAAACTTTTTACCCATCATTAAAATCTAAGAAAAGATATTGGCATGATTTTATGTCAATATCTTTTTTGGATTAAAAATACCTAAATAAGGTATTTTTATATAATTTAAAGAATATCTTTTGTGATATAATCGTAATGTATAAAGCCAAAAAGTAATTTTTTAAAGGGAGAGAAAAACATGAAAGTATTATTAGTAAATGGAAGTCCTCATTTAAAAGGATGTACTTATACCGCACTTACAGAAGTAGCTAAATCATTAGAAGAAAATGGAATAAAAACAGAGATATTTCAAGTAGGAACTAAACCAATCTGTGGATGTATAGGATGTGGTTCATGCTATAAAAATGGAAAATGCTTTATGGATGATGTAGTAAATGAATTTACAGAGAAAGCAAAAGAAGTAGATGGATTTGTATTTGGATCTCCAGTTCACTATGCAGCAGCATCTGGTGCATTAACTTCATTTTTAGATAGAGCATTTTATAGTGGAGGAAAACATCTTGCATATAAACCAGGAGCATGTATAACAAGTGCTAGAAGAGGAGGAACTACTGCGACTTTTGATCAAATTAATAAATATTTTACAATAAATAATATGCCAGTGGTAAGTTCTCAGTATTGGAATATGGTTCATGGAAGTAATCCAGATGAGGTTAGAAAAGATTTAGAAGGTATGCAAACTATGCGTGTTTTAGGAAATAACATGGCATGGTTAATGAAATGTATTGAATTAGGAAAAGCAAATGGTATAAATATACCTGAAAAAGAAGATAGATTAAGAACTAATTTTATTAGATAAGAATTAAAACAAGCTTTTAAATATAAAACTTATAAAAATAAAATAATTAAAAAAGGTATTTGATGAATAATCAATACCTTTTTTATTTAGTCATACTATTTATATTTATGTATATAGTATTAAAAAAGGAAATTTAACTTTGCACATGTAAATTATATTTTTATAACATTAAATATAGATAAGATCTATATTTAATGTTATAAAAATTGATAATGACTATATTTATATTGTGAAAATCAAAAAAAATATATACAATATAGATATAAATAGTATTTATTATTTCTAATAATATCAATTCAAATTACAATCACTAAGTTAAACTATAGATAAGATAACTTAGACATAATTCATAAGTAAACTCGTCAAAGAAGTCCATTAAGTTATAGAATATTAGTTTTTATGTTATCACTGAATTTTTCATACATAAGTAGTTATATATAAAATCCATAATAATATTTGAAAAATTCTTTGATATAAATATAAGTCAGGTTGTGGATTTAAATGAAAAACTTAGCCATGCTAAATTCAATAACGAGGGGGGAGTTTGCAATGGAAGTAGTATCAAAAATTGTAGATGCTGTAAATGGTATCTTATGGGATAAAAATATCCTATTATTTTTACTTGTAGGAACAGGCATATGGTATACAATTCAATTAAAATTTATTCAAGTTAGAGGTTTTGGAGAAGGATTCAGAAGAACTTTTGGAGGCCTATTTAAAAAGAGTGAAAAAGCTGGTGCAGACGGAATGTCACAGTTTCAGTCACTAGCTACAGCAATAGCAGCACAAGTTGGTACTGGTAACTTAGCAGGAGCAGCTACTGCAATTGCAGTTGGAGGACCTGGAGCAATATTTTGGATGTGGGTTAGTGCATTCTTTGGTATGGCAACAATTTATGCAGAAGCTGTAATGGCACAAAAGTATAAGCAAGTTGGCGAAGATAAAACAGTAACAGGTGGTCCAGTTTATTATATAGAAGGAGCATTTAAAGGTAAATTCGGGAAGATTTTAGCAAGCTTATTTGCAATATTTATTATATTAGCTCTAGGATTTATGGGAAATGCAGTACAATCAAATTCTATTGCAGCTGCATTTGATACTGCGTTTGGTATAAAACCAATTATAATAGGTTTCATATTAGCAGCATTATCCTTTGTAGTGTTTTCAGGAGGTATTAGTAGAATAGCTAAAGTTACAGAAACAATCGTACCAATAATGGCATTATTTTATATTATAGGATCTTTAATTGTTATTTTAGTTAACTTTAGAAATATTCCTTTAGCATTCCAAGAAATATTTGTAGGAGCATTTGCACCTCAATCAATAGCAGGAGGTGTTATTGGAGCTACTATCCAAAAGGCTATGAGTAAAGGTGTTGCACGTGGACTGTTTTCAAATGAAGCTGGTATGGGTTCTACACCACATGCTCATGCAGTGGCAAAAGTTGATCATCCATCAGAACAAGGATTTGTTGCTATGATGGGAGTATTCATAGATACTTTTGTTATATTAAATTTAACAGCTTTAGTTATCATTACGACTCGTTCAGTAACTCCAGATGGTTCTATCATAGGTACTGCACTTACTCAAGCAGGGTTCTCATCAGTATTTGGTAAGTTTGGAGATATATTTATAGCTATTTGTATGTTCTTCTTTGCATTTTCTACTATTATTGGATGGTACTTCTTTGGAGAAGCGAATATAAAATATCTATTTGGAGCAAAGGCTGTTAAGATATATGGAGTACTTGTATGTATTTGTGTATTACTTGGAACATTAGGAGAAGTATCTATTGTATGGACAATGTCGGATATGTTTAATGGACTTATGGTAATTCCTAACTTAGTTGCATTATTAGCTCTTACTGGAACTGTTAAGACTGTTCATAATGAATTTATTAAAAAAAATGGGGGAATAAGCTCTAAGGATAAAAAGAAGAATCCTACAACTTAGGTATTAAAATAGGTAAATAATAATAGGGTCATATGGTAATATAGAAGTCTATTAATATTAATAAAAAAGGAGCATTAATAATTAATGCTCCTTTAACTATTCTATATTTTATTTCTTAAAACTATTATTGTACAAATAATTTATTCAGGAACTATAACAACAGTGCATTTAGATTTTTTTACTACATATAAAGTTACAGAACCTATAGAATCTATAAAATGTTTTTTTGTTGATTTAGTCATAATTATTAAATCAAAATCATCATCTACTGATTTTTTTATAATCTCTGGACCAGGATCTCCAAATACTGTATATGTTTCTACTTCATATTCTGCTAACTGATCTTTTAAACTTTCTAATAGACAATTTACTTTCTTTTGAGATTCTTTCATTTTAATATCTATAAGCATTGGATTTGTTATATTGGTTAGACTCACATCATTAACACTCATTAGTGTTATGCTAAACTTATCTTTTGGATACTTACTTAAGACAAAATCTAAGGATTTTTTACTTCTTTCACTACCATCGATAGGGACTAAAATCTTCTTCATATAATCACATCCTTTTTTTTTCTATTTTACCACACGAGGAAAACCTATTCAAATATTTTTGGCTTATTAATCATATTTAAAAGTTAAATAATGAATTTAAATACCTATTAATAAAACTAGTAAAAAATTTAAAAATTTTATTGACAAAATGTAAATATATGTATATATTATTAATAACAAATTATTAGCACTCTACCGAAGAGAGTGATAACAAATATAGATTTTAAATTTTACTATTAAAAAATAGGTAACATAAAACTTAATAGTGGAGGAATTTTAATATGAACATAGAGAAAATGACAGTAAGAGTACAAAAAGGCTTAAACGAAGCTTATGATATAGCAGTAAAAAATAACAATCAACAAGTAGATGTAATTCATTTATTAAGTGCACTTGTAAATCAAGAAGATGGACTGATTCCAAATATATTAGAAAAAATGAATATATCTATAGCATCATTAAATAATAGTATAAATACAGAACTAAACAAATTACCACAAGTACATGGTGAAGGAATAAGCTCACAAGGGGTAACAGCTACAAGAAAAATAAATGAAGTATTAATAAAAGCTGAAGAAATATCTAAGGAATTTAAAGATGCATACATAAGTGTAGAACATATTATGATTGCAATGATGGAGACAGAAGCTAAAACTAATGTGGGAAAAATATTTAAACAATTTAATTTAAATAAAAATGATTTTTTAAATGTCTTATCAAAGATTAGAGGAAATCAAAGAGTTGAAACTAATGACCCAGAAGGAACATATGAAGCATTAGAAAGATATGCTACTAACTTAGTAGAATTAGCTAAAAAGAATAAATTAGACCCTGTAATAGGAAGAGATGAAGAAATAAGAAGAGTTGTAAGAATTTTATCAAGAAGAACTAAAAATAACCCAGTTTTAATAGGAGAACCTGGAGTTGGTAAAACAGCAATAGTTGAAGGATTAGCTGAAAGAATAGTAAGAGGAGATGTTCCTGAAGGATTAAAAGATAAGGTAATATTCTCATTAGATATGGGAGCTTTAATTGCAGGAGCTAAATATAGAGGAGAATTTGAAGAAAGATTAAAAGCAGTACTTAAAGAAGTTCAAGGTTCTGAAGGTAAGATAATACTATTTATAGATGAGATACACACAATAGTTGGCGCTGGAAAAACTGATGGTGCCATGGATGCCGGAAACTTAATAAAACCAATGTTAGCAAGAGGAGAGTTAAATTGTATAGGTGCAACTACATTTGATGAATATAGACAATATATAGAAAAAGATAAAGCACTTGAAAGACGTTTCCAACCAGTTATGGCTGAAGAACCTAGTGTAAGTGATACAATATCAATACTTCGTGGTCTTAAAGAAAGATTTGAAATACATCATGGTATAAGAATACATGATAGTGCAATAGTTGCAGCAGCAAAACTTTCAGATAGATATATACAAGATAGATTCTTACCAGATAAAGCAATAGATTTAATAGACGAAGCTGGAGCAATGATAAGAAGTGAAATAGATTCTCTTCCAACAGAATTAGATGTTGTTAGAAGAAGATTATTAACATTAGAAACAGAAAGAGAAGCATTACTTAAAGAAAATGATGAAAAAAGTAAAATAAGACTTGAAAACTTAAGCAAAGAATTAGCTGAGTTAAAATCTAAGAACGATGAAATGACTGCTAAGTATGAAAAAGAAAAAAGTCAAATATTAGAGATTAGAAATTTAAAAGCTAAGCTTGATGAAGCTAAAGGTAATGTAGAAAAATATGAAAGAGAATATGATTTTAATAAAGCAGCAGAATTAAAATACGGTATAATACCAAAGCTAGAAGAGCAAATAAAAGAACATGAACAAAAAATTAGTGAAAGTTATGAAAATGCATTACTAAAAGAAGAAGTTACTGAAAATGAAATATCTCAAATAGTTGCTAAGTGGACAGGAATACCAGTTACTAAGCTTGTAGAAGGAGAAAGAGAAAAACTATTAAAATTAGAAGATGAGCTTCACAAAAGAGTAATCGGTCAAGATGAAGCAGTAACTGCTGTAAGTAATGCAGTAATTCGTGCTCGTGCAGGACTTAAAGATGAGAATAAGCCAATAGGTTCATTTATATTCTTAGGACCTACAGGAGTTGGTAAAACAGAACTTGCAAAAACTTTAGCTAACAACTTATTTGATAGTGAAGAGAATATAATAAGAATAGACATGTCTGAATACATGGAAAAACATGCAGTATCTAGACTTATAGGACCACCTCCAGGATACATAGGATATGAAGAAGGTGGACAATTAACAGAAGCTGTTAGAAGAAATCCATATTCTGTAATATTATTTGACGAGATAGAAAAAGCACATGAAGATGTATTTAACTTATTCCTTCAAATATTAGATGATGGAAGACTTACTGACAATAAAGGTAAAACAGTAGATTTTAAAAACACTATAATAATAATGACTTCAAATATAGGTAGTTCATATTTATTAGAAGCTGGTGAAAATATAAATGATGAAGCTAAAGAGTTAGTTATGAATGAAATGAAAATGAGATTTAAGCCAGAGTTTTTAAATAGAGTTGATGATATTATAATGTTTAAACCATTAGATAAAGAAGGAATCAAGCAAATAATAGATATATTCATGAAGTCTTTAAAAAATAGATTACATGATAAAGATATAAAAGTTGAAGTTACGGATAGTGCAAAAGACATAATGGTTAAAGAAGGTTACGATCCTATTTACGGAGCAAGACCATTAAAAAGATATATAAGCAATGTATTGGAGACTATGATAGCTAAGAAGTTAATAGCTGGTGAGATATATAACGGATGTACTATAATAGTAGATGAGGAAAATGATAATATAAAAGTATCTGTAAAGTAAGAGGTAAAATAGAATATTAATTTAGTTTAAAGGTACTATCTAAATTTTAGATAGTACTTTTTTTATGTTAATATATACTTAATAAACAAAAACTAAAAATGGGATACATAAAAAATGATTTAAGTGATGTTTCAGTAGTAGTAGACGATGTAAACAGATTTATTATAAAGGATTTTAAAATACCAAAAACAAGTAAAGATTTTAGATTACTAGCATCATCTATGCCAAAGTTTATATATGAGCCGTTAATAAAATAGATTTTTAAAAATAAATAAAGAAGTTTAATGAATGAATAAAATTAAGTGTTTTAAGACTATTAAATGATGGGAATTAATAAACTATACATTATAATTTAAATATATAAATTATCAAATAAAGGGGAAATAATATGGGGCATACAAATACTTTAGAACATATAAAAGAAAAAAAAAGAATTGATATAGTAGTTATACTTATAATATCAATATTTGTATTTGGAGGATATATTTTAAGACTTATAGAACTTTTAGGTCCAAAGACGATATTTGAATTGACAAATACTGATTTTATTAGGATATTTATAGCGATTTTATCTATGCTTGGTATTTTAAGTTGTTTGTTATCTTATATGAGTAATAAAAAAGAAGAATTATTTATAATGTCGCTTATGTATACTATGTTCTTTTTAGATATATGCATTTCAAATACATTAAATTATTTATATCCTAATTTACATGAATATTATGCAATAATAACATCTTTTATAAGAGTAAGTGTTGTGTATATAGCAGTGAGTAATTTTTATAATTTAAAAAGAATTATTATAAATAATAAAGTAAAAGCATTTTTAATAACAATAATAATAACTTTAGTATCTCTGTATATAGAGTATAATTATATATATCCATATAATTTAGTTATAGTTAATTTTTATAAGTACTATAATATATTTTTAGCTATATTATATATAATAATAGGAATTAAGTTTTTTTCAAAAAGTTTACATAAAAAAGATTATATATATAGTGTGATTGGATCAAGTGCACTAATGTTTTCAATAAAATCTATATATGACTTTTATTATATATTAAATCCAAGCAAAGAAATAGCTCTAACATCATCTTCAACAATATTTTTAGGATTTATAATTTTTATACTAGGATTATTTATTGAACTTAGTCAAAGTATAAAAATAAATAAAATTTTAAATCAACAGAGAAGTCTATTTATAAAAATTATTGATGAAAATAAACACAGTAATATTATAATTTGTGATGATAATTACAATGTAATATATAAAAATACAAAAACTTTAAAAGATATGAAAGAAAGTAAGTATTTTAATAACTTAGAAATGACAATAGGCAATAAATTTGATATAGAAAAAGTATATAAAGGTCAATTAAATATTAATGAGATTGAATGTGAAATATCTGAGTTTGGATGTTATAGTAAGGATATATATATTAAAGATATTGATAAGATATTAGATATTTCAATCCAATTATTTGAAATATGTAATAAAAAATATAGAGTTTTAACAATAAAAGATGTATCAGAAAAATATGAATTAGAAAAAGCTTTATTAGAATATGAAAAAATTAAACAAGAGGATGTAATAAAAAATGAGTTTTTCTCAAATATAAGTCATGAATTAAAAACACCTTTAAACATAATATATTCAGCCAATCAATTATTAAGTGTTAGTGTACAAAAAAGCAATTTTAAAGATATATATATAAAATATAAAGATTGTTTAGATATAAATTGCAAAAGAATGCTTAGATTAATAGACAATATAGTTGATATTACAAAACTTGATGTAGGATTTAAATATCCAGAATTTGATAATTACAATATAGTAAAAATCGTTGAAGATATGACCTTATCTGTTGCAAGCTATGCAAATATAAAAGGCATTGAGGTTTTATTTGATACAGATGTAGAAGAACTTGATATAAAGTGTGATCCGGATATGCTAGAGAGAATAGTTTTAAATTTACTGTCTAATGCTATAAAATTTAGCGAAGAAGGTGGAAGTATTTTAGTTGAAATTTTTAGTAATAAAACTTGGGTTGGTATAAAAGTAAAAGATGATGGAATAGGAATTCCACTTAATATTCAAGATAAAATATTTGATAGATTTGTGCAAGGGGACAAGTCTATGAGAAGGAAAAAAGAAGGTAGTGGAATAGGTCTTAGTTTAGTTAAGTCACTTGTAGAGTTAATGGATGGACAAATATATTTAGAAAGTGATGGAAAAAGTGGTACAGAGTTTACTGTTTTACTTCCTAATAAATTAGTTGAAGAAGAAGATAAAAAAGTGCATAAAGATTATCATGTTGATTTACAAAGAATACAATTAGAACTTTCAGATATATATGAGTTATATAAAGATGAATATGATAAATAAAATTATTTATAAAATCTATAGTTGGAAATTCAACTATAGATTTTATCTATTTTACACTTTAATAAATTTAAAATATAATAAATTCAAGAAAATTTGGAAAAATTTGTTCAAATAAATAATATAAAGGGAGATAGGGATGAAATTAAAATTAGATATATACGATAGCTCATTTAAACATATAAAAAACATTGAAAACAATTTATATAAAAGGACTACACAACTATGTGTAGTAAGAGAAGAGGCCTTTGCATTTCAAGCTATGTTAAAAAGTGATGAAAAATTCTTTTGCCAGTTAGGAAATATAAACGACATTCACTATCTAGGGCTTAATAATAAAATAAGAATAGCTATAGAAATTGAAGAAAGCTTAAAAAACAATTTTAAAATCTCTTTTCTAGGATATATACAAAATGACACTAAAGAATATATAGGTGATCAAATATTAAATCAAAACTATATGTATATAGAAGAAGATCAAATGATATGGATAGATGGTAAAATACCTAAAGATTTCAACAAAGATTATATACAAGTAAAGGTAAAAGCTTACTATACAAGTGGGTATGAAACAGAAACTTTATTAAAAGAAGAAACTGTAAAAATAGAAGTATTAAATCACACGTTAAAGCCAGTAAAAGAGAGTGGATTTTTCTTAGATTTATGGCAACATCCATGTAACTGGGCTCGTTACTATGAAGTACCATACTACAGTGAACAACATTTTACTATATTAGATAACTTCTTAGAAAAAATTTCAGACTTAGGACAAAAAGTAATAGACTTAATAGTAACTGATTACCCATGGGCAGGGCAAAGATGTTATGAAGTACATGAGAATGCAAACAATTTATTTGAAATGAACATAGTTAAAGTATCAAAACAAGATGGAGAGGTAATATGTGATTTTTCAAATTTAGATAAATATATAGATTTATGCTTTAAGCATAAAATAAATAAAGAAATAAATTTATTTGGACTTGTAGGAAACTGGGATGCTTTTAAATTTGGAAGTCCGCTAGAGGATTACAAAGATGCTATAAGAATCAACTATTATGATGAAGATAGAAAAGTTTTTGATTATATAAAAGATAAAACTGATTTTGCTAAATATTTAAATTTGCTATTTAGTCACTTAGAATCTAGAGGTTTACTAGATATAACCAAAATCATAGTAGATGAGCCAGACAACATAGAAGTATTTAATGAAAATGTAGATTTTATAAAGAAAAGTTCAGGAAATAAAGATATAAAATATAAATGTGCAATACATCACCAAGAGTTTTTTGAAAAGTGTGAGATAAACATAGAAAACTTATCTTTAAACACTTGTGAGCTTATAAATAACATAAATAAGTTAGATGAAATTAAAAAGAAATTAGAAGATAGAGGCGGATATTTTACTTGGTATTCTTGTTGTTTTCCTGATAAGTTAAATGTATTTTTAGATTCACAATTGATAGAATCAAGGCTTAAAGGATGGTTTACATATTATTTTAATTTAGATGGATTTTTAAGATGGTCTTATGGTGTTTGGCCAGGCGATTTATTTAACAATGCCACTTATAAAAAAGAAAAATGGAAAGCTGGAGATATGTTTTTAGTTTATCCAGGTAAAGATATGAAACCTATGGATTCTGTAAGATGCAGAAATTTATTATTTGGAATACAAGACTTTGAAATACTTAAAAGTATGGAAGCTAAATTAGGCAAAGAAGTTATAAATAAAGAAATAGAAAGCTTATTAGGAAAAAAATCTGAAATGAAGTTTTTAGGTGAAAGAGATATTAAAATGAATTACTCTATAAACCATGAAGAGTATATGACTTTAAGAAAAAATTTAATCAATAAAGTTAATCCAAGAAGTGCAAGGCTAGAAGAATTTGAAAGTGTTATAAATCTTATAAATAAAGTCTTTAGAGATTTAAGAGGACATAAACCAACTATGCAACAAGAGTTTCCGTTACTACTAAATAAAAATAATGTAGATAACATGATAGTAATTTCAAAAGACAATAAGATTGTTTCAGATGTAAATTATCTTATACAAGATGTAACTATTCAAGGGAATGACATAAAAGTTGCAGCAATAGGAGCTGTATGTACAGATCCAAATTATGAAGGAAATAGATATTCATCTACTATTTTAGATTATGTTGAAGAAAAAATGTTTAATGAGGGAGTAGATATAGTTAGCATTTCAGGGACAAGAAGTTTATACACAAGAAGAAATTGTAGTTTAGTTAAAAACTGCTACAAGTATACAACTTATCCTAAAGACATAGTTATTGATTTAGAAGTAAAAGAATATGACGAAACCTACTTAAATGAAATGATTGAAATATATAATCAAAATAGCACTAGGTTTTTAAGAACAAAAAATCAATTTGAAGTTTTATTAGGAAGTGCAACAATACCTTGGGGTAACTTTACTTATAAAAAGTTAGTAGTTTTAAAAGAAAATAAATTAATTGGATATATAGTTTTAAGAATAATAAATGAAGAAATTTTGATTGGAGAGATTAGAGAAATATATATAGATTCTAAATATAATTATGACGTAGTCCAATATATTGCAAATAAGTATAATTTAGAGTATATAGTTCAAAGTGTACATATAAAAGATTTTATAAATCAACCTGATAATTTTGATAAAAAAGAATTATCTTATTTAGATGGAAGTATAAAGATAATAAATTATGAAAAGTTATGCAGAAATTTAAATGGTTATTTTAAACAATATGTAGATGAAGATTTTGTAGATGAAATTGAATTTAAAACTATAGATAAAAAGTATATTATCAGATACAAGGATGAAGAATTGGTTATAGAAGATATTGATAAATTAAATAAACTATTTTTAGAAGGTAAAGAAGTTATTGAAAATGAACTTAAAAATCTAAAAAATATAAGTAAGTTTATTGAATCAGTATTTCCTATAAACTTTGTATGGACTTCAAATTTAAATTATCAATAAATATAATATATAAATTTTAACTATATTGTAAATTATTATATGGAATAATATGGTATTATTTAAACGGTCTAGAAAGTATAGCATATAAAGGAGATATAATACCATGGCATTAAGTTTTAAAGTATTTTCAATATTCATTGTATCTAGCTTAATTGTATGTAGGAGTTATGAATTTATAAAAAATAGAAGTCTAAAAGTTTTTAAAGAAGTTAAAATTACTTTATTTACTTTGTATATATTAATACTATTATTTGTTACATTATTTAAATTCCCATATTTAGAATTTATAAATCCATTTGACACATATATGTATAAGATAGAAGGTTTAAGAGGTTTAATAAATATAATACCTTTTAAAGAAACTATAGAAACTTTAAGTGATAATTCAATACCTATAATGAATCCTATAAGAAATATAGTAGGAAATATATTGATTTTTACACCTTTAGGGTTTTTAATACCTACAATAAAGCCTAATTTAAATAAAATAGTTAAAGTTACATTGATAGGCTTTTTTGTATCTTTAAGTATAGAAGTACTACAAATATTTACAATGGGAAATGTATGTGATATAGATGATGTTATTTTAAATACTATAGGATCATTTATAGGAATAGTTATATACAAAATTTTTATAAAGTTTAAAAAAGTAAAATTATATTAAAATAAGGTTAGGTAAATTCATAAAAAAATAAATATAAATAATAAAATACACAATACAAAGCATATAATTAGTAAAAATGGATGTTTTATATTGTGTGTTACATTTTACCATAAAAGAAATGTATTATCTAATATTAGATAATACATTTCTTTTATGGTAAAATATAACAAGGAATAATAATTAATCCTAAAAATCCATCTAAAAAGACAAATATAGATAATAATACAACAAAAAATAATGGGGTGATAAGTATGATGGAAACTTTTAATATAGGCATTGACGTTGGGTCAACTACAGTAAAAGTAGTTGCATTGGATGAAAATAAAAACATAGTATTTAAACAATACAAAAGACATTTATCAGATATAAAAAAAGCTGTTACAGAAGTATTAAATGATACTTATAAAGTTATTGGAAATAAGAGAGTATCTACAGTTATAACTGGGTCAGGTGGAATGAATTTAGCAAATGATTTAGGTGTGGAATTTGTTCAAGAAGTAATAGCTAGCACAAAAGCTATTGAAAACTATAACCCGGAAACAGATGTAGTTATAGAATTAGGTGGAGAAGATGCAAAGATAATTTATTTAACAAATGGCATAGAACAAAGAATGAATGGAATATGTGCAGGTGGAACAGGGTCATTTATAGATCAAATGGCAACACTTTTAAAAACAGATGCTAGTGGATTGAATGAATTATCAAAAAATTATAAAAATATATACAATATAGCTGCAAGATGTGGAGTTTTTGCAAAAACAGATATACAACCACTTATAAATGAAGGTGCTAGAAAAGAAGATATAGCAATGAGTATTTTCCACGCTGTAGTAGTTCAAACAATTAGTGTTTTAGCTTGCGGAAGAAAGATACAAGGGAAAGTTGCATTTTTAGGAGGACCACTATACTTTTTATCACAATTAAGAAAAGCATTTATAGATGTACTTAATTTAAAAGATGAAGATGTTGTATTTCCAAAAGACGCTCAATTATATATAGCTATAGGAGCCGCGCTATCATGCAAAAATGAAACTATTATGCTAAGTGATTTAATATTAAAATTAAAAAATTCAAATTATGATGAAAGCAAAGATAGTAGTGGACTTAATCCTTTATTTGAAAATGAAAAAGATTACATAGACTTTAAGGAAAGACACGATAAAAATATTGTAAAAACTAAGGATATATCTAATTATAGTGGAAATTGTTTTTTAGGAATTGATGCAGGATCAACTACTACAAAAGTTGCATTAGTTGATGAAGATGGAAATTTATTATATTCAGATTATAAAAGTAATGAAGGTAATCCACTAGATTCTACTATAAACATTTTAAATAAAATATACGATATATTACCACCTACAGCAAAAATAGTTAACTCTGCAGTTACAGGCTATGGTGAATCATTACTTCAAAAAGCTTTAAAAATCGATATCGGAGAAATAGAAACAATAGCACATTATAAAGGGGCTAAATTTTTCTCACCTAATGTAGATTTTATATTAGATATCGGTGGTCAAGATATGAAGTGCCTTAAAATAAACAATGGAGTTATAGAAACAATAATATTAAATGAAGCTTGTTCTTCTGGATGTGGCTCTTTTTTAGAAACTTTTGCAAAATCATTACAATTAGACATAAAAGAATTTTCAGAAAAGGCACTATATTCTAAAAATCCAGTAGATTTAGGTTCAAGATGTACGGTTTTTATGAACTCAAGAGTAAAGCAAGCGCAAAAAGAAGGGAATTCAGTAAATGATATAAGTGCAGGGCTTTCTTATTCAGTTATAAAAAATGCATTATATAAAGTTATAAAAGTAAAATCAAAAGAAGATATAGGTAAATTTCCTGTAGTACAAGGTGGAACTTTTTATAATGATGCTGTTTTAAGAGTGTTTGAAATATTAACTGATAGAGAAGTCGTAAGACCTAATATTGCCGGAATAATGGGAGCTTTTGGAGCTAGTATTATTGCAAAAGAAAAATATGAAAAAGGATATGAAACATCTTTATTAAACAAAGAATCTATTAATTTAATAAAATTAAAAATAACTACTACTAGATGTAAAAAATGTTCTAACAACTGTTTATTAACTATAAATAGTTTTGGAAATGGGGATAAATTCATATCAGGAAATAGATGTGAAAGAGGCGTAGGATTAGAAAAAATAGAAAAGAAAAATATTAATTTATTTAAATACAAATATAAAAGAGTATTCAATTACGAAAGTCTAGACGCAAATCAAGCAAAACGAAAAGAAATAGGGATACCAAGAGTCTTAAATATGTATGAAGATTATCCACTATGGCATACAATACTTACAAATTTAGGATTTAGAGTAGTACTTTCTAGTAAATCTTCTAAAAAATTATATGAAAAAGGAATGGACTCAATTGCTTCAGAATCAGTTTGTTACCCAGCAAAGATGGTACATGGTCATATAAATGATTTAATAGAAAAAGGTATCAAAAATATTTTTTATCCATGCATAAGACATGAACACAAAGAATTTGAAAATGTAGATAACCATTTTAACTGTCCAGTGGTTATGTCTTACTCAGAAGTCATAAAAAATAATATTAGTGAAATAAAAGAAAATAATATTAACTTTATGAATCCATTTTTACCTATGAACAATAAAAACGCATTAAAGAAAAAATTATATGAAGAACTAAATAAGATTAAAAATTATGATAAAGAATTTATAGAAATAAGTAAGGAAGAAATAAGTAAAAGTGTAGAATTAGGATTTAAAGAGTATGATAAGTTTAAAAAAGATATGCAAGAAATGGGAGAAAAAACTTTAAAACATATTGAAGAAAATAATATAAAAGGAATTGTTTTAGCTGGAAGACCATATCATATCGATCCTGAAATAAATCATGGAATACCAGATCTTATAAACTCTTTAGATATGGCTGTTTTAACGGAAGATAGCATATGTCATTTAGGAAAATTAGATAATTCTTTAAGAGTTGTTGACCAATGGGCATATCATTCAAGATTATATAGAGCAGCAAATTTTGTAAGTTCTAGAAATGACTTATCTCTTGTACAATTAAATTCATTTGGGTGTGGATTAGATGCAGTTACAACTGATCAAGTACAAGAAATTTTAAATAGCGAAGGTAAGATATACACTTGCATAAAAATTGATGAAGGTAATAACCTAGGTGCAGCAAAAATAAGGTTAAGATCTTTAAAAGCAGCTATAAAAGAAAGAGAAAATAACAATGTTGAAGGTATAAAAGTTAAAAAAACATATACAAAAGGAAGTTTAAGTAAATCAATAAAAGAAAACTATAATATTTTAGTTCCACAAATGTCACCTATACATTTTGAATTAGTAGAACATGGTGTAAAATCTTGTGGATATAATATGATTTTACTTAAAGATTATGAAGGGGCTATTGAAGAAGGATTAAAATATGTAAACAATGATGCTTGTTATCCTGCAATAATTGTTATAGGCCAAATAATTAAAGCTCTTAAAAGTGGAAAATATGATTTAGACAAAACTGCTGTAGCAATAACTCAAACAGGTGGAGTTTGTAGAGCAACTAATTATATAGGTTTTTTAAGAAAAGCATTAAGTGATGCTGGTTATAAAGATATTCCTGTAATATCATTATCAGTAAATGGAGATGAAAAAAGCAATTTATATAGTGTATTTTCATTAAGTCTTATAAATAAAGTTTTAATGGGAGCTATTTATGGTGATTTACTTATGAAGGTTTTATATAGAGTAAGACCTTATGAAGTAGAAAAAGGAAGTGCTAATAAACTTTATCAAAAACACTTAGATATTTGCAAGAGAAGTTTAGAAAAAGGAAGCTTATCTCAATTTAAAGAAAATATATATAATATAGTTAAAGATTTTGATGAATTACCTATAACAGATGAGAAAAAACCTAGAGTAGGATTAGTAGGAGAGATTTTAGTTAAATTCCATCCATTAGCAAATAATAATATTGTAGACATATTAGAAAAAGAAGGTGCTGAGGCTGTTGTTCCAGAACTTATAAATTTCTTTTTAAGTTGTGCATTTAATACTTATTATAAAGCCGATAATTATTTAGATAAAAAGTATAAAAAACTTTGTGGAAAGCTTACTATAAATGCTATAGCAATGTATCAAAAACATTATATGAAAGCTTTAAAAAATAGTAAAAGATTTAGTATGCCCAAAAATATTGAAGCTTTAGGTAAAACAGCTTCAAAAGTTATTTCTCTTGGAAATCAAGCAGGAGAAGGATGGCTTTTAACAGCAGAAATGATGGAACTTATTGAAAGTGATGTGAAAAATATTATATGTATGCAACCTTTTGCTTGCTTACCAAATCATATAACTGGAAAAGGTGTAATAAAAGAGCTTAAGAGAGTTTATTCTAATATAAACATAGTACCTATTGATTATGACCCAGGAGCTAGTGAGGTTAACCAATTAAATAGAATTAAACTGATGCTGTCTACTTCGTTTAGAAACTTAAATGAAGAAAATACAAAGTCACAAATCTTAACAACAAGCACAGTTTAAGATATGTATTAAATGTTTAAAGTACTATATAATAGGAGTGCTATAAAATGAATGAAAACTATAAATTATGTGAACTTAAAGGTGCATGGATAGCGACAGTATACGGTATAGATTGGCCAAAAACACAAAATGATATAGATGCTCAAAAACGAGAATTCATAGAAATTTTAGATAAATTACAAAGTTTAAAATTTGATTCTGTATTTGTCCAAATTAGACCTGCATCAGATGCTTTTTATAAATCAAAAATAAACCCATGGTCAAAATATATTACAGGAACACAAGGAAAAAATCCTGGATATGATCCACTTGAATTTTTTATAAAAGAAACACATAAAAGGAATATGAAGTTTCATGCTTGGCTAAACCCATACAGAATAACTACGCAAGGAATAAATTTAGATGATTTATCAAATTATCATCCAGCAAAATTAAATCCAAGTTGGGTACTGTCATATAATAATTCACTTTTTTATGATCCTAAAAATTTAGAAGTCATAAATTATATAGCTACAACTATTTTTGAAATAATATCAAATTACAATATAGATGGGATTCACTTTGATGACTATTTTTATCCATATAACTATCCATTACCACAAGGAGAAGATAGGGATGGAGTACTTGCAAATTCTAGACGTGAAGCTGTAAATAATATGATTAGATTAGTAAATAAAGTTATAAAATCAACAAAGCCATGCGTTTTATTTGGAATAAGTCCTTTTGGAGTATGGAAAAATAAAAGTAGTGATATTAAGGGATCAGAAACTAACAACTTAGAAAGTTACTATAGTTTATATGCAGATACTTTGAGTTGGATAAAGGAAGGGATTGTAGATTATATAGCGCCACAAATTTACTGGACTATAAAAGATAAGAATAGTCCATATGAAGTTTTAGTAAAATGGTGGTCAGATGTAGTAAAATGTACAAATGTTAAGCTGTATATAGGTCAAAATATAAGTAATATAGATATAGTAAATCAAATAGATAAACAAATAAATATAAATAGAAAATATAAAGAAGTTAAAGGAAGTATATTTTTTGGAATGAAAAATATACTGGATAATACTGAAAATATAAAAGAAAAATTATTTAATGATATATATTTATAAAATACTTATAATTAATAAGGAACTAAAGTGTATAAAAAATACTCATAAGTTATAACTTATGAGTATTTTTT
>NZ_BAAACP010000016.1:0-55607 GCF_039521565.1 Paraclostridium tenue | reverse complement strand
AATTTAAAAAAGCTAACTCCTGTACAATACAGAAATCAGCTTTTATCAGTTTTTTAATAACTCTCTTTTTCTAGTGTCCTTGACAAAGGGTCCACTTTATTTCACTATACCCTCTTTTATACTTTAATATAAGGGTATAACCTACTATATACGACAAATAACCAAAGATTTATATTAAGGAGTAATAAACATGCATAGCTTAACACAACTATTAAATGATTATGGATATATTATTATTTTTGTAGCATTATACTTAGAATTGATGGCACTCCCTTTGCCAGGTGAATTACTAATGAGTTACTGTGGGTTTTTAGCTTTTCAAGGAAAATTAAATTATCCAACAAGCATATTATTTGCAAGCGTTGGAACAATATGTGGGATTACTACTTCATATTTAATAGGAAAGTTTTTAGATATAGAGCTTGTAACCAAATATGGAAAATACGTTCATATACACTCAAAACATATTAAAAAAGCAACTAATTGGTTTGATAAATATGGCAATAAATTATTAATAATTGCTTTTTTCATACCTGGTCTTAGACACATTACAGGTTATGTATCTGGAATAACAAACTTAAAATATAAAAAATTTGCATTACATGCATATTTAGGAGCTTTAATATGGACTTTAACATTTATATCTCTAGGTAAAGCTTTGGGTCATAACTATAAATTGCTTCATACATATGCATCAAAATATTTAGTTTTAGGAGTAATCATTATAGGGATTATAGCTACTATTGTATATTTATATAAAAAGTACAATATCAATATAAGTGAATTTATCTATAAGAAAATAAGTAGTATTTTCATACTTTATAATTCTCTTGGTAAATTAAAATTGATATTAATTCTTGTAGCAATTGGATATACATACCTTCTTGTAAAAGGATTTGAACTAATAAACAATTTTATGAACCATAAACTAGATTTATTTGATAAAGTTACAACAATAATTATTAAAGCTATTTTTTCAAAAGAGATAATTAAAAATATAGATATATTTAAATTTATTTCTTTTATAGACATAGGTATTTTTACAATAGTATTTTTAATAGTTTGGATATTATTTAAGAGAGAAAATAAATATAAAAATATAGGTTTTGTGCTTATAACTGTATTAGGTGGTACAGTTATAATAGAGTTAATAAATAAAACTTTTGAATTTAATAACTTAAATGTTACAATCCGTGAGTTTATTAAGTATAGTTTCCCTAGTGAAGATATATTTTTTATATCAACATTAGTTGGAACAATATTGTACTTTATAATTAAATACAACAAAAGATTAATTATTAAAAATATATCTGTATTTATTTCTATATTAATTTGTTTAGCTATGGGAATATTTGATATTTCTTTAAACATCCAAAATCCAAGTGGTGTAATAGCTGGTTATTTATTTGCAACACTATGGGTAATATTTAATATAGTTGTTTTACAGCTATCTATTGAAATTCCAAAAATAGAATCTATGAAAAGTATGTGAAAAAGTCAAAAAATTTAGATTTGCTAAAGAGAAGGTATTAAATATTCAGCTAATAAAAAGATGGCTAATTTAGTCATCTTTTTATTGCTATAATAGTGTATAAATTTAACACTATTTAAAATAATTTAGTCTAAGATAGCTTCCTTAAGCACTTCGCCTATTGATTCATTTATTACTAAAGTATTACTTTTATTAATATTTATGTCATCTCTATTTATTACAACAATATTTTTACCTTTAAAGTAATTAATAAATCCAGCAGCAGGATAAACAACTAATGAAGTACCACCGATTATCAATAAATCAGCACTACTTATAGCCGATACAGCCTTCTTAATAACCTTATCATCTAAAGCTTCTTCGTACAAAACTACATCTGGTTTTACAATAGAACCACATTCTTCACAATGAGGTATAGTTCCCTCTAAATTAAGCATACCATCTAAGTCATAAAATTTCCCACAGTTTTCGCAGTAATTTCTATGAACAGATCCATGTAATTCAAAAACATTTTTACTTCCTGCCATTTGATGAAGTCCATCTATGTTTTGAGTAATTGTAGCTTTTAATTTCCCTCTTTTTTCAAGCTCTGCAAGTGCTATATGTGCATTGTTAGGTTTTGCATCTTTGTATATAAGCTTGTCTTTATAAAAACTAAAAAATTCCTCGGGATACTTTACATAAAAAGAATGAGAAACTAATTGTTCAGGTGTAAATTTTTTGTTTATTTTTTCATTGAACAATCCATTAGAACTTCTAAAGTCTGGAATACCTGATTCTGTAGAAGTTCCTGCTCCACCGAAGAAAACAATATTGTTGCTTTCATTAATTATTTTAACTAGTTCTTCTATTTTAGAATTCATGTTATCATCTCCAAAATTATTATTTCTATTTTTATATTATCTCATAAATATACAAAAAATTAAATCTATCTAAAATAGAAGATAATTACGGATTTTTCAAGCAGAAAATTGTTTATATTTAAATTATGAGTTTTCGATTTAATATCTCAAATGAGATATTAAAATAACAATTCTTTATTATTTGTAAATCTAACAGCTTTTTTTCAATTATTACTTAACTCACTTTCATTACTATCTAAAATATACTTTATATTTAAAACTTTATTTCCATCAAACTCCATACATACAACAAATGGCATTATATCCTTAATTTTAGTAAATGATAAGTAATCAAAATTATCATCATAATAATTAATTATGGTGCTTAATGCAGTTCCATGTGTTCCTATAACTATATTTTTATTACTATTTTCATTAAGTATTTTATACAATGCTTTTATATTTCTATCTTGTACCTCTTTTAAACTTTCTCCACCATTTAATTTATATTCAAAATTATCCCACTGATTTTTTGAAAAACTATTAAAATCCTCTATCCAAACATTACTTATTTTTCTTTCTCTAAAATCATTTATTATCTCTATTTCCATATTAAGTGTTTGTGAAAGTTCTTTTATTGTATCTATAGCTCTTTTGTATGGACTTGAATATATTCTATTTATATTTTTTCCCTCTAAAAATTCACAAATCTTTTTACTACTAATAACCCCTTCCTTTGTCAAAGGTCTAGTTAAATCATCATGTACCGAAAAGTCTGGTTTAGCATGTCTAACAAAATATATTCTATTCATTTTATCCCCTCCATTCTTTAAAAATACCATATTAATATTAAATTTTTATAAAAAACACCTCGAAAATAGTTAATTAAAGTTAATTTTTATAAATTTATTAAAAAATAAATTTCAATTAACTTATTCATAATTAAAGGTTTTAAAGTTAATATGAAGAAATATACAAACAACCAATAAATGAATATTTTTAAATAAACTTTATAACATATCAAAAATCATCTCACATTTAAAATGCGATTAAAACAATTAAAAATATATGGAGGCTAAATTAATGAGTTTAAAACTTATAAAAAAAACTACAGGTAAAAAATTAATATGCACAACTATAGGCGTATTAACACTTGGGGCATTATCCCCTTTTATATATCCAAATACTACATCCTATGCACTTACAACTGAAAGTATATCTTTAAATAATTATAAATTAAGTGAATTTCAAAATACTTTTTTTGATTTAATTGAATTTATGGATAATAATATATCTATAGAAAAACTTAGAAGTAAAATTAAAAATTTAGAATTAGTAAAAACTGAAGAATTAGACTTTAATAATATGGTTGATATATATGAGAAAAATAATGAACAGATAAAAGTTTATTACAATAAAATAAATGGAAAAAAATCTTATTATGCTCAAAATATTGAATACAAAATTAATATTAAAAATCCTAATATAAATTCAATTACATTATCTAACTTAAATATTTCCTCTAATAAACAAGCTGTTTCATTAGAAATTACTACTGAGTCAACTAACGATTTAGACAAAATCTCTAAAATACTTAAATTAGACCAATCTAATGGTAATGCATATACAATTTATTTAAATTTACTTAAAACAATTGAATCTAAAGATAACTTTACAATTAATGATTTGGTTAAATTTAATTCAGGTTTTAAAAAATTAGAAAATCCATATGATACGGATAGAGCTACATTTGAAATAAAAATTAATGACTATGAATCTATTACTGTAGTATTTAATAAAGATGAAAAAATAAATAACATTTATCTAAGTGATAGCAAAAATAGAAAAACTGTTCATGACATTATAACTACAAAAACTAAAGATGCAAAAGATACAGGTTGGGATATTCAAGATTATTATAAACAAGAGTACAATTTAACTTATGGTAAAACAGGTCATATCATAAATACAGATAGTGAAAATCTTGAAGATATGAAGAAACTATTTATAGATTTTTTAAATGAATATAATTAAATTTTTCTAAAAAAATCATTATTAATCATAAAGAGGATATCGCATTTCGCGATACCCTCTTTTTTATTCCACCTGGCGAAGGAGTTATAAGTATGATTATAGCAACCTGACGAAACGTTAAAGCCTATGCCTTATCAGGCTTTACAGTGAAGGAAGGTGCTATAATCATACTGCTACCCAAAGCCCTACTTATGACCCATTCCCATAACTTGGTTTAGCTCAAACTCACCATCATTAACTAAAATATCAAAAGCTTGCCCAAAGCCTTTAACAAGTCTTCCTTTTTTTATATCTAACTTAAAAATATCAAAATCTAAATTCTTTAAAACCATCATCATCGAAGATCCATGAACCTTCTCAAACTCTTCAAAAATATTTTCAACATCTTCTTTTAAAATACTTGCTTCGCAATTAAAACTTACTCTTTGTCTTGCAAATACAGTCTTACATTCACTTTCATCTTCTATAACCATAACTGAACAATTCTTGTTATCAATTAAATTATAATAATGATTTGCTGCTTTACTTATATAAATATATATTTCCTTATCCTTCATAACAAAAGGAGCATAACTTATTTCTGGTTGATTATCTTTACTTAATGAACTTATCATTAAACTCTTTTGTGTATTTAATAAATTTTGCATATTATCTCTCCTAAGCTTTTATATTTAAAATCTTTTCCATCATATATAAACATCCTCTAAACCCAACAAAAGGAGTATATGGATATATATTTATCTTTTCTAAATTTGGATTACTAACTTGTAAATCTAGTTTTGAATTATGAACCATATCCAAACTTGGTCCATCACCTAAAAGCATTAACAATTCTTTATCTTTTAAATACTTCATTCTTTCTAATTCTGAAGTACTTATTAAAATATCTTCATCTTCACAATTAGTTTTATAAAGGATTTCTTTTCTATCAATATTAAATCCTAATTCACTTAACATATCACTAATTCCTATAACTGTGTCATAATCACCAAACACAGCACAGTCTTTAGTTTCTTCATAGAAATAAAACTTTCTTTTTATTCCAAACATATTTTTCTTAACAAAATTTATTTCTTCATTGTACTTTTCTTCATTTAATTCATATCCATCAATTTGTTTAACAGCTTCTATAAATTTAATAGTATTTTTTAATCCATATATATTCTTATACACATAAGGAATGTTATATTTTTCTTTCATATACTCAGCAGCTTTTAAAGCTTCTTTTCTAATTACTATATTTAATGATGCTTTTAAAGCTTCTTCAATTTCTTCTATACTTGTATTAGCTGTAAAAGTTGTATTTAATTCTTTATCAAATAAATCTTTCATAATTCTTTCTATCTCTTTTGTATCAGATAAGTAATTATACTTATCAATATTAGATCCTAATATATTATATTTATTTATATCCTTAGAATTTTCCTTTACAATTTCACTAACTAACATCTCTAATGCATACTCTACCCCTACATTGTAATCATCTTTTAATCCACCTGTAGTTATTGGTATTAACTTTGCATTTGTTGAATTTTTTAAAGTTTCACATACACTTATTATGTCAGCTCCAATAATTGATGATATAGATGATGCCATAACAAATATGTATTTAGGTGAAATATTTTCATCAATTTCTAATATTGCTTTTTCAAGTCTTTCATATTTTCCAAAAGTAACATCACTTTGGTTCATATGAGTAGAATAAATTTTTGCTTCATCTTCCCCATTTAAACTTCCTATACCTTCTACTGCATAATGAGTTGTTCCAGCTGGTCCAAACTCTATAACACAAGCATCTTTTATAGAAGATAATGTCCAAATTATACCCATTCTATCATTTGCCACAGGAAAATACTTATAAACTTCCATGCATCATCCCTCCCCTATTGCTGTTTTTCATTTCAAATAATTTTATTAAATCTTTCATCATACCTATTGGTAGCTCATATCCAATTTTTTGTGCATGTGAATCAAGAGTTATTTGCATAAGCCCTTTTTCTTTAAGTAGCATAGGATTTTCATGGCCTATATATAAATCAGCTCCAATAGTATCATATAAATGTCTAAGTGGAGCAATATTAGCTATCCTACTTATATATGGGTTATAACCTTTTTTAATTAAGTTTTCTTTAAAGACTTTATCTTGTTCATATAATTCTCTAACTTGAATAAATAAAGGAATTGTTCCTAAATCACTTAAAAAGTCTACAGTTTCAAAAGCCATCATTGGAGTATTTCCATATATTAGCTTCTTATCTTTTAATATTTCGCTTAAACTTAAGAAAAGTTCATCATACATTTTTCTTTCTTCAGTTAGCTTTTCATTTAAATTTATACCTAATATTTCACCTAGTTTTTCATAGTTTTTAAATATTATTTCTTTGTTCATGTGTTTATCAAAGTATATATAATCTATACCAAATTTTTGTTTCATATACTTAGCCAAATCTAGTGCTATCATATCTGTTACAATATTTAGCTTTGCACTTGAAGCATTTTTTATATCCTCTATATCACACTTAGATGGTATAACAGTATTTATTTTTATATTGTTATCTTTAAGTATTTTTACAAGTTCAGTTTTTTCAACTTCTGCTTGTCTATGACCTAATATGTTTACCCCTTCTTGAGTTTCTGATTTACTCATAGCAATACCTAAAGATTTTAAAGCTCTAGTCATTCCTGGTATATGTGAATTACATTTAAAATGCTCTGTGTTTACTACAAATATTGGTATATCAACTTCTTCACTTAAGCTATATTCAATCGATGAATAATCTTCTCCTATAAGTTCTGGAACACAAGTTGTAACTATCATTATTGCATCTGGATTTTCTATTTCTATGATTTGTTTTATAGCTTTTTCAACTTTTTTCTGAGCTCCAAATACTACATCTTTTTCTTTAAGTGATATTGAATATACACTATCTTTTCCTTTTTGTCTGTGATATGCAAAGTTTTTAGTATAATATGTACACTCGCTAGTTCCAACAACTACTAGTGGCATATTTTTTATATAACTGGCTGTAAGTGCTACCCCAAATAATGGACAATGTGTCCCAGGAAATATCGCATGTGATAAAGACTTTATATCTTTATCATCATTTATTTCATCTAATTTATTTAAAACGTCTAAACTATACATATTTGTTCCTTTCTTAGGCTATCTTTATAGTTTGAATTGGATGTATTCTTGGTTTATTAGAAATTGGATCATTATCTATATCACAATCTATGTTATATACCTTTTTAATAGTTTCTTTATTTATTATCTCTTTTGGACATCCATCAGAGACAATCTCCCCACTTTTCATAATAACTAGCCTATCACTATATTTACTTGCTTGATTTAATTCATGAAGTACCATAACTATTGTTATGTTAAGCTTTTCGTTTATTTCTCTTACTAATTCCATAAGTTCTAATTGATAAGATATATCTAAATAAGTAGTTGGCTCATCTAATAAAAGAACATCTGGTTTTTGACAAAGAGCTTGAGCAATATATGCCCTTTGTCTTTCTCCTCCTGATAATGAACTTATAGGAGTGTTTTTATATCTTGTTAATCCTGTATTTTCTATTGCCCAATTAACTAATTCTTCATCAGATTTACTTTTACTTTCATACCACTTTTTATGAGGTATTCTTCCAAAGTAAACTAATTCTTCAACAGTTAAATCTCCAGGTGCATCATTATGCTGAGATAATAAACACACCTTTTGAGATATAGTTTTACTTTTTAAACTTTTTATATTTTCATTTTGTATATATATATCACCACTTATTGGTTTTATCATCCTAGATAAACTTTTAAGTAGTGTAGATTTTCCACATCCATTAGGTCCTATTATAGACACTACTTCACCTTTTTTAATGCTTAAACTTAAGTTATCAATTATTACTCTTTCTTCATATCCAACTTTTAAATTTTCACAGCTAATCATTAAAAGTTACCTCTCTTTCTTAATAAATATAAAAAGAATGGTCCTCCAACTATAGACATTATTACACCAACTGGTATTTCTACTGCTCCTCCTATAGTTCTTCCTAGAGTATCTGCAACTAAAAGTACCATACTTCCTAAAATAATACTAAAAGATATAGTAAATTTATGGTCACTTCCCATTATCATTCTTGATATGTGTGGTACTATAAGCCCTACAAAGCTTATCACTCCAACTACTGCTGTTGAAGTTGCCGCTAAAAACACTGCAACTACCGATATTAACAGTCTTGTTAAATTGACATTAAATCCTAGGTTTGTAGCTGCATCATCACCTAGTTGCAATACATTTGCACTTCTTATAAGAAGTAGTGATACTATAAGTCCTATTACTGAATATATAAATAACATTTCAACATCTGCCCAAGTTTTAGTAGCCAAACTACCATTTAACCAAAGCATAGCACTTTGGATTCTGTCACTATACATAGTTGATAAATAAGAAATTACCCCACCTAATATAGTGTTTATAGCTACCCCTGCTAGAACTATCCTACCTGGTTTTAATCCATTTTTATAAGCCATTACAAATACCAACATACACGCTATAGCCCCTCCTATGAAAGCTGCTATTGGTAATATGTTTGTAAATTGTGGTGCAACTAGTAATATAATAATTGCTGCAACACTAGCTCCAGTGGAAACCCCAGTTATCCCAGGGTCTGCCAATGGATTTTTCATAACTGACTGAAGTAAAACTCCACTTACAGCTAAATTAGCTCCAACTAATACAGCCAGTATATTTCTTGGTAATCTCATTTTATAAACTATGGTAGTTACCATTTTATTATCATCATTAATAAGTGCACTAATAATCTCACCAAAGCTTAAGTTAACACTCCCAACAGTAGTTAGTAAAACTAAAAGGATAAGTAGCAATATTAATGATATTCCTATTGTTAAATACTTTTTATTAAGTTTCATAATTATTTACCGTAGAATGTTTCTCCAAGAGTTTTTATAGCTTCTTTAATTTGTAAGTTAGCAGATACATTAAATATACTTGGGTCTAAATCTATTACTTTGTTGTTTTTAACAGCATCTAATTCTTTATATGCTGGGTTTTTATCAAAAGCTGTATCAAAAGCTTTTTTAGTTTGTTCTATTTCTCCATGTGCAAATCTTAATATGTAATCAGGGTTTTGTTCTAATATTTGCTCTAAACTAAATTGTATATATGGAGATTTCACATTTGTATCTAAGTTACTAGTTATATTTTTAGCCCCAACAGTCTTAGCTAAATCCCCTAAGTAAGATGTTTCAGTAGCTAACATGAAGTTTTCTCCTCCACCAAATATTATCGCTACTGTAGGAGCTTCTCCTTTTTTATTTTTAACCGCTTCTTTTTCTACATCTTTTAATTCATTTATAAGTTTTGTAGCTTCTTCTGGTTGATTAATTTCAGTTCCCAATTTTTTTATACTATTTACAAAGTTTGTATATGTACTTGTATCAAAGAAGAATGTATTTAAATCATACTTTTTCATACTTTCTTCAACTTTTTCTTTAAACATATTATCCATAACGAACACATCTGGTTCTAATGATGCTACTATTTCTAAATCTGGACTCATTGCTTGCCCAACCTTTGGCAAATCTTTAAACTTTTCAGGTAAATCCATTTTAGTTGTAGGAATGCCTAAAACATTTGCATCTAATCTATCTAAAACTTGAGCCCCAGATACTGTTGCCGAAACAACACTAACTTTTTTATTATCTTTACTACTTTCTTTATCTTGACCTGTACTTGATGCTTGGCATCCCGTTAAAAATAATGCCGATACCATAAAAACTGATGCTAACTTTCTAAATTTCATAATATTTCCCCTCCGTAATTACTTTGTTTTATTTTATTTGCTTTTAACCAACTATCTTTTTAGCTAATTCTAAGTAAACATTTGCCATTTCACAATCTTTGTCTTTTTCTATAACTGTCTTTCCATCATTTTCTGAAATTTGAACCATTTTTTCTCTTGGTACATAATGGAATACTTCACTATCTATTTCATTTGCTAAATTCTCAACTAAATCTATTTCATTTTCAACGTTTTTAGCATTTAATATAAGACCTTTTAAAGATGCATATCCTCTGTTTTTAAATTGATTTACAGCAGTTGAAATGTTGCTTGCTGCATACATAGACA
Organism: Paraclostridium tenue; assembly: GCF_039521565.1. Lineage (NCBI taxonomy): Bacteria > Bacillati > Bacillota > Clostridia > Peptostreptococcales > Peptostreptococcaceae > Paraclostridium > Paraclostridium tenue. The sequence continues at coordinate 45,092 of NZ_BAAACP010000016.1, read as the reverse complement.
TCATTTCTCCAGATGTTACTATATATACTTCTTTAGCGTATCCATTTCTTATAGGCATTGAAAATCCTCCGCATACAACATCTCCAAGTACATCATATATAACTATGTCTGGCTTATAATTTTCAAATGCATTTAATTCTTCTAACTTTTCAAAAGCTGCTATTATTCCTCTACCTGCACATCCAACTCCTGGTGTTGGTCCTCCTGCTTCTACACAAAGCACTCCATTATATCCTTCAAATACTATATCTTCTAACTTAACTTCATCGCCTTTTTTATCCATTACATCTAATACTGTAGGTATAAATTCACCTTTCATTAAGTTTTTAGTAGAATCTGCTTTAGGATCACATCCTATTTGCATTACCTTATATCCTAAATTCGATAAAGCTGCGGATAAATTTGATGTAGTAGTTGATTTTCCTATACCACCTTTTCCGTATATAGCTATTTTTCTCATTGACTTTCCCCTCAATTTCTTTCATAATATTATTATGTTTATTTTATTTGATATTAATTATCATTTACAATTACATTTTATAATCTATTGAAATTTATTTCTTTAACTATATTATTGAATTTTATAAATATATTCGTATTAAAAGGAGATTGATTAATGAAGGGTTTTGAAAATATATTATGTGATTTTTATGCTTGTGTAAAAATACCTATACAGCTTTTAGATAACAATTTGAAAGTAATAAACAGTAAGGGGTACTCTGATAATCTTTATAAACTATGTAAAAACTTAGGTGTATTAAATGATATAAGTCCAAATTTAACATCTAATATTAACCTTAAGTATATAAATAATATTTATTTTATAATAATGCCTATATTAAATAATCCTAATAAAAATGGATATTTTATAGTAGGTCCATTTAAAACTGAAAATGATTTTAAAGAATTTGATATTCCATATAAACCCCATTCATGCTTAGAATATATAACTTCAATGCTAGAGAACATGCTAAAAGATAAGCTTTCTAAAAAATCAAAATTTAGCACATATGTAAAAGATGCAATAGACTTTATACATAGAAACTATTATACAGATATAAAATTAGATACAGTTTGTGAGTATCTTAACTTGAATAAAAGTTATTTTTGCCATGTATTTAAAAAAGAAACTGGTTATACATTTTCTGATTTTTTAAATAGAATTAGAGTTGAAAAAAGTAAGGAGTATTTACTTGAAAATAATGATTCTATTTTAGATGTTGCATTATCAGTAGGTTATAATAATCATACTTATTATTCTTCTATATTTAAAAAGTATAATGGTATGACTCCTAAGGAATACAGGCATGCTATATAAAAGATAAGATTTATTTTTAAATAAAATTTTTATTTTAAAATATATTAAAGGCACATTAATATTAATGTGCCTTTTTCTATGAATTAATTTTATTTTCTAAAATTGATAATACATATGGAGATTTAAATTCTTTAGCTAATATATCCATATATAATTCATCATATTTATTACCACCAATAATTTTAGCTTCTCGTAATTTTCCAGCTTCTTTAAATCCAATTTTTTTATAACATCTTATTGCTTGTGTATTAAACGAATATACTCTAAGATATATGTTATTTAAATTTAGTAAGTTAAACCCAAAATCTAATAACAATTCTAATGCTTCTTTACCATATCCATTTCCCCAGTAATTTTTATCCCCTATAAATATTCCTACTTCTCCAGTACGATTAATATAATCTAATTTTGGAAATCCAACATTTCCAATAACTTCATCATTTTCTTTAAGTATTATAGCAAAATTAAATTGTTCTTTTGCTAATCTCTCTAATGCATTTTTTTCAGATTCTTCATCAATTAACATATTTGCAAAAGTCATCCCCAAACTAACTTCCATATCATTTATCCACTTTGTATACTTTGGATAATCATTTTTATCAATCGGAGATAAATAGGTTTTATTTCCTATTAGTTTTTTTAAATACATACTAACTCCCCCTTTTTATATCTCTTAATATACAATTATAATTAAAAGTCTTCTATAATATAATCTTCAGCAAGTAAGGCATACATAGAATAATCACAAATTCCTTGATTATTTATATCTGCTTTTCTCATTGTACCTTCATATTTCATTTTACATTTTTTCATTACTTTTCCTGAGTTTAAATTAAGGGGGTCATGTCTTGCTTCAATACGATTTGCTTTAACTTCAGTTATAAAATATTTAATTAACGCCTTTAGTGCTTCTGAAGTAATTCCTTGATTCCACCATTTCTTTCCTATACAATAACCAACCTGAACCATTCCTATTTCTTCATCTTGGCGTACAATACTTATACATCCAATAGGGTCATCCCCATTTGATTTTAATGTAATAGCCCATTGGTAAAAATTCTCATTTTCATATTCATCTATCCAGCTTTTTATAACATGCTTTGAAACTTCAATGCTATCAATTGGTTTCCAAGTTAAAAACTTTGTAACCTCTGAATCACTTGCCCAATTTTCATACATAGCCTTTGCATCTGATAATTCAAACTTTCTCAAAATTAAATTTTCAGTTTCTATTCTTTTTGTTCCTTTATGATTCATAGCATCCCCCTTGTATATTTCTTAATTAACAATCTATAAAAATCGCTTCCAATCTCTTATACAAAAGTATAAGCTTATTTTCTTTTCTATATTACACTAATTTTTTTTCATCGTCATCTTCTAGTTGTATTTCAATTTGAATTTGTTTTCTTTTATTTATAACATATAATATCTGAAGAACTACAAATGATACAACAGATGCACATACAAAAGTGACTAATGAAACAACTACTGAATTAACAATATCAGTTGTAAATATTTCTCTAAATTTTATATAGTTAAGAATAGTATTTACAATGGTTATTATAATTCCGCAAATAATGCTATTTATAATAACAACCCTTTGATTTACTTTATTAGAATCAAAAATATCATTTCCTACCATTATATTACGTACTATAACATACAAAGAAACAGTTATAAGTAGAATCATCTCAACTGCATATTGTGAAAATGGTGCATCAAAAATATATTGTTGAACTAAAACTGATAAAAACAAGCCTAAAGAAATTATTTGAAATGCATCATTTCCAATTTTTCTTTTTTGTGATAAAACTCTTTCATCTTGAATTTTCTTTTTTTTTCATTTTTATTCCTCCCAAAATAAATCATTTAATGTTTTTCCAAGTACTTTACATATTGCTATGCAAAGATTAAGTGTAGGATTGTAATCTCCTGATTCAATTAATCCAATAGTTTGCCTTGTCACACCTACAGCTTTTGCTAAATCCACTTGTTTCATATCACACTCAATACGAGCCATTTTCATTTTTTTATTTTTCATATATATCAATGACCTCCTTATATTACATAATGTATTATATACATTTCAAAATGTTAACTATATATTGCATTAATTGAAACTTTAATTTCAAACCTAATATTTTCAAATTCTAAATGCTCAATTTATTTTCAGTATGTATATTCTTCTATTAACAATGTGGAAAATATTAACGAAGTGTAGTATAGTAATAAATTGGAAAATTTAAAATATAGAGGAGAATATATGAGTAAACAAAAATTACCAGAACTACAAGTATTTAGTGGAATAGCTATTTTATGTGTAGTACTTATTCACAGCAATGCTTACTATCTTTCAAATGTTCTAAATTTACAGGCATATACAGATGCAAAATTTATAGTAAGGCTATTAGATAATTTTATACATGGTGGAGTTCAAATGTTTATATTTATAGCAGGATATAAATATGCATTAAACAACATCGATGAACAATATAAAAATTATGCTATAAAAAAATTAGAAAGTGTTATCAAGCCATTTCTAATAATCAGTATTATATTTTTTGTTAGAAATATTATTTTAAATCTAGAATATTTTAATAGTATTAGTATTATAGCTACATTTAAACTTTTAACTAAACAATTTATAAATATATTTATAGGTTACAATGTTGCTTATCATTTATGGTATATCCCAATGTATCTATTTATAGTGTTAACTTATCCAATCATATATAGATTATTTAAAAATGATAAGTTAAGAGTCTTAATTATAATTACGGTTATATATGCTCAAAGAAAGTTAGGTATAAATAATTTTAATTTTTTTAAGCATCCTTTTGATTTTGTATATTTTTATTTATTCTTTGAAATGGGAGTAATTTTTTGTAAATATGATATAAAAGATAAAATTAAAAAATGGAATGTTAAAATAATATGTATTTATATAGTAGCAGCTATTGTGTTAACAATTAATCCAATTCCTAAGTTATATGGATTGATACAAACTTATCTATTATGGCCATTTTGCGCAGTTGCATATTATTTATTAAGTTTAAAATTAGTAAATAATAAATTGCTTAAATATTTAGGTAAATATTCATTTTATATATTTTTACTACACGAGCCAATAATATGTACAAAGATGTCTTCTATATTAAAATCGACAGGAAATTATAATTCAATAATATATGTATTAATAAATGCAGTACTAACTATAATATGCACAATGATAGTATATAAAATAATTGAAAAAACTTTTTTAAAAAATATATTGTTTAATAAAGATAAAAAGTCTGTTCAACTAGCTGAAAAAGAATTTGAAATAAGTATTTAATCAATTGAAGTATAAAAAATAAATTTAAAAAAACATAATGATTATAAAAATGGTGTATCTAATGAACAAAAGTAATTTCAATAGATACACTCTTTTTATTCGTTACTATATATACTGTAAATTTAACTAATTCAATAGCTTTTGTTTAAGCTCTTTTACTTCATTTTTGGTATAAAAACTTACACCATGCAAATGTCATATAGATTAGTGTCGGAAATATTAGTAAGGCGTATACATAAGTTTTTCAGTTTCATTGTCTATAATTCTTGATTCATCTTTTTTATACTGTCGAGTTTTCAATAATTACACCTCTAATTATTTTTATTAATATATCAAAAATCTTGCTATTTAAAAAATATTTAAGGATTTTTAATAATAAATAACTATTTTATTCCCTTTTTAACTAATATTAATCCATATATATTGTATTCAATAAAGTTCTTAATTTAATATAAATATTAAAATTGAAGGAGGTTTTAAAATAAAAATTAACTGCAATAAAACTCCAACATTTGAAAAAATAATTTATCTAATAAGTTATTATAATAATAAAATACAAAAAGGAGATTGAATATGTTTGAAACTTTATATGTAATATCCATACTGTTATTTATTGTAATAGGATTAGGTTGGATCATTTATGATAACTTTAAAGACTTTTATATTGCATCTTATACAATTAAAAATAAATTTATCCGAATTTTTTTCACTATAATAACTGTAATTATTATGCTTTTTATTGTTGGTCTTCCATATAAAATTTAAAAGCAGATTTAAACAATTTATTGTAATAAGGAGAAAAAATGTATATTTATAGAGAGTTAAACACAAAAAACATAGAAATTTTTAGAGTAAATAGTAGTATATATGAAGAAACTATAGCTTATTTTGCAATAGTAGATTTTAGAAGACCAAGTATAATAAAAGATTATCCATATCTTATAGGTATAGAAGATGCAGATGACTTTGGGAGTGAAAACTTTATAAAAACATTAGTTATTTCTAATAATAAAATAAATTCTTCTAAAAAGGAAGAAATATTAAGTATTATAGAAGGTTTAATTGGATCTAAAGGTAGTTGTGATTGGAATTCAAATTTTGAATTGACATCTCTAGATTTAAATACTGTCGGTATAGAAAAAATATTTAAAGAAATAAAGGATATATTTCTAAATAAATTTAGCCACAAATTAGATATAGATAGCATCGAAAATTTAAATTTTAATTACTTGTTACAAGAAAATGATACTAATTAATTAAAATTACAAGCTTCCCTTTTTAGCCCATTAACACCTAATAATTTTTAAAATTTACTCAAATTACTAGGTATCTAATATTCTTATATATGGAATTATAACAGTATATAACAAAAAATTTAATTAATATTTTTTAATAGCAATATTATTGGGTAAAAAAAAGATTAGTTGACAAATCAATTAATCTTTTTTATATTAAAATAGTTGATTTATCAACTATTTTAATATACATTAGGAGTGGAGTCTATGATTAAAAGCAACACTGGTCATATTGGAAAATTTACCTCAAAGATATCTAGAAGATCTAGTATCTATATAAGCAGGTTAACAAATAAATATGGCATTAACAATACACAATTACTGTGTTTAGTAGTTCTATATCGAGGAGATGGAAAGACACAAGACTACTTATCAGAAGAATTAAGCCTAGATAAAGCTGGTGTAACAAGATGTATAAGAAAATTAGAAGAATTAGGCTATATAGTAAAAAGAAAAGTTGAATCTGACAAAAGAGTATATAATCTATTCTTAACAGATAAAGCAAAATCCTTAGAAAAAGAAGCCTTCACACTATTAAGTGAATGGGAAAAAAAACTAACAAAAGGCTTAGATGAATACGAAAAAGAAATAGCTTTAAAAGTATTAAAACAAGTTTCTTTAAATGCAGATGAAGCTTATAAAAACTTAAAGTAACATAAAGACATCAGGAGGTTTAACTATGAATGAAACACAAAATTTATTAGGTAGTGAACCAATTGGTAAACTACTTTTAAAATACTCTATACCTGCAATTATAAGTATGTTAGTAAATGCCTTATACAATGTAATTGATAGAATATTTATCGGAAACATGCCAGGTGCTGGTCCTTTAGCAATAGCTGGTGTAGGTGTAACTATGCCTATAACAACAATTTTATTAGCTTTTGGTATGCTTATAGGTATCGGTTCTACAACAGTTATATCAATTAAATTAGGACAAGGAAAAAAAGATGATGCAGATAAAATTTTAGCAAACTCAATTACTCTATCAGTAATTATAGGTTTAATTTTAACTATAATTGGGATATTATTTGCCAATAAAATCCTTTTAGCCTTTGGTGCTAGTGACAAATCTTTATATTATGCAAAATCATTTTGTAATATAATCTTACTAGGTTCTGTATTTAATATAATGGCATTTTCATTAAACGCAACTATAAGAGGAGATGGAAATCCAAGACTTTCTGCAATGATAATGATTATAGGTTGTATAGTAAATATAGTACTTGATTATATATTTATTTTTGTACTTAAAATTGGAATACAAGGAGCAGCATTAGCAACTGTAATAGCTCAAATTATAACAGCTATATTAGGATTAAATTATTATGTAAAAGGTAAGTCTAATTTAACGTTTAAAAAAGAAAACTTAAAGTTAGATAAAAATATTATAAAAGCAATATTTGGAATTGGGATTTCACCATTTTCTATGCAAATAGCAGCTAGTTTAGTTCAGGTTATAAGCAACAATGCTTTAAAAGTATATGGAGGAGATATAGGTATTGGAGCCATGGCTACTATATCATCAATATCTATGATATTTTTAATGCCTCTATTTGGTATAAACCAAGGTTCACAGCCTATAATAGGTTTTAACTACGGGAAAAAACAATATAATAGAGCTAAAAAGGCTTTTACCTTATCTTTAGCCTTTGGGATAATTTTATTAACTTTCGGATTTATATCTATCTGGATGTACCCACAATTTTACGTTATCCTGTTTAATAGTGATCCCAAATTAGTAGCAGTAACATCTAATGGTTTAAGAAAATACTGCTTAATGCTACCTTTATTACCTATAATAGTTTTAGGTACAAATTATCTACAATCAATTGGAAAAGCAAAACAAGCAATGTTTTTAAGTTTATTAAGACAAGTTTTAGTATTAATTCCAATGATATTAATTTTACCTAAATTTATGCAATTAAATGGAATTTGGTATTCACAAGCTATATCTGATGCAACATCAATTGTAATAGCATTTATAATGCTAATTATAGAGTTTAGATCATATGAAAAATTACCATCAGAAAAAAATTAAATATAAATTATAAAAAATCATAAGCCAAACTATATTTTTGAAATTTAAAACTTAAATATAGTTTGGCTTTAATTATATTATTTTTAAAATAATTTATTAGTTAAAGTTTAATTAATTCATAATCCATATTACCCATTCCCATCTCGTTGGCATACTCTATAACCCTAATTCCATTAACATTAGGATGTGCATGTTTAAACACATCATGCTTCATTTCTTCACAAACTAAATCATAGCAAGCCTTATCAAGAGCAACTGGGTCTTTAGATGCAAGAATACCAATATCATGAGCAATAGGTCTACCTGACCAAGGAACACAATCACAAAGCGGAGTAACATTCATAACAAAAGTAATAAATCCTATCTTATTCTTCTTATTAGCCACTGCTCCATAAGCATACTCAGCCATCTTCTCTACAAAAATATCAGCATCAGTTTCCCACTGTATAGTTACAGCTCTAGTTGGGCAAACTGTTGGACACTCTCCACATCCATAACAAACTTCATGATTTATCTTAGCTTTTTTATTTTCCATATTTATAGCTCCTACTGGACAGGATTTAGCACACTTACTACACCCTATACAAATCTCTTCATCAACCCCAGGTTTTGCATCAGAATGTTGCATTTGCTTACCAGGTGCAGATGCACATCCCATAGCCAAGTTTTTAAGTGCTCCACCAAATCCAGCCATTTCATGACCTTTAAAATGACTCATTACAATCATAGCTGAAGAATTATGTATCTCTCCCCCAATTTTAACGATATCAAAATGTTTTTTATCTATTTTAACATCTACAGAATTTCTACTATATAACCCATCTGCAATAATTATAGGTGCATTTACTACAGCATAAGCAAATCCATTTTCTATTGCTGTAGTTATATGGTCTATAGAATTTGTTCTACTTCCAGAATATAAAGTATTAGTATCAGTTAAAAATGGTTTACCACCGTACTCTTTAATTTTATCTACAATTTGTCTAACAGCTACAGGACTTATATATGTAGTATTTCCTTTTTCTCCAAAATGAAGTTTTATAGCTACCTGGTCATTATCATTTATTAAATCTTTAAATCCTGCTCTTTCAAATAACTTTTTTACACTGTTAGGTAGATTTTTACTTTGAGAATCTGAATATAAATCACAATAATATACTTTTGACTTTTCCATATAGTTACCCCCTAAGTTTTTCTATATATTTATATACTACTTGTACCTACTTAATTCATTCCTCTACTCTTAATTATTTATATATTTTTAAATATAAATTAAAACCATTTCTCCTTTAAACATGATTTTAATACTTTTAAATTTTCATCTCCAATAACTTCTTCAATTGATTTTTCTAATTGATTCTTTAAAACCAAAGTTTCTTCACAAAATTTTTCACCTTTTTCAGTTAACATAAGTGTTTTATCTCTTGAAGAACTATTAATATCTTCTAATTTTATATACCCTTTTAAAATTAAATTTTTAGTACATTTATGTGCCCCTTGCCTAGATATATCAATTATTCTAGCAAGTTGTGAAGCTGTCATGTTTTCTCTTTCAAGCAAAGCTATAATATAAGATTCTGTATCCGTAATATACTCTCCATCATTTTCTTCACTCCATTTATCTCTAACTATTTTACGTAGCTGAGCATGTTTTTCACTTAATAAATCTATTAAATTTAAATTCTCTAAATATACCTTCATCTTTTTCTCCTATATTTTATAAAAATATTATCTCTAATTAAAAATATTATAACTTATAAATTTAAAATTAACATTATGATTGTAAACTTAATTGACATTTTAATTAAAAAAACTTATAATAATTTTGTCAACTAAGTTTACAAAACTATTATAAGGAGATGAATGATTTGGGAAAAAATAAAGTAGAACATTTTATATTTATTTTAATGATATGTACATCAATGGTATTTATAATGAGTTGTTATAATATTGCATTAATGGAAGGTATATCTTTTAACGTTCTTAAACATGCTGTATTAGGATTTATACCTGCTTTTTTATTTGCATTAGTTGGAGATCTTTTTATAGTTGATCAAATTGTAAAGAAAATAGCTCCGAAAGTAATTAAACCTAATGATTCTATTAAAAAGAAAGCTATTTGTATGACCTTCTTTATGGGATGCGGTATGGTATTATGGATGTCATTTTATGGAACTGTTGTAAACGTAGGATTTAATAAATATTTACTTTCAGCTTACGGTGTAAATATAGTTAAAAATTTCATATTTGCAATACCTTTAAACTTATTAATCGTTTCACCATCTGTAAGAGCAATATTTTTAAAATTATTCCCACCAGAGAATTTAAATACAGAATCAAATAGTCTTAAAATTTAAATGCATTTTATAACAAAAAGAGTTAATTTGAACCATGTATTTATATTAAATTAACTCTTTTTCTTTCATATAAATATATTAAATCATTATAAAACTCATCAATTCATAAAAAAAGTTGTATAATATTTATATAGTCTAAATTTGCAATTTGGTGGTGATAAGATGATTAATCTTAGTAAAAACTTCAAAAAATATCTAATTATAATACCAATATATTTTATATATATTACAGTATTTGAGTTAATTATAGGTTGTAGCTTTGGGGATATATGGGATGATCTTTTACAAAAATTTGGTATATGCAAAGCAAATAATAAACATAAGTTAGTTTAATTTTACTTGTAAAATTAAACTAACTTATGTTTATCGTAAAACAATAAATAATTATTGACTTTTGACAATAAAAATTATATTCTATAATAGTCAAATATAAATGAAAAATCTAGTTTATAAATATTAGAAAGTAATATTCCTAAACTTATTCCAATAAATATATACACATTAGCTATACAAGGAGGTCAATATGGCTATTATAGTTAACCTAGATGTAGTTATGGCAAAGAGAAAGATGAGTTCAACTGAACTGTCTGAAAAACTTGGAATTACCATGGCCAATCTTTCAATTTTAAAGAAGAATAAAGCAAAAGCTGTTAGATTTACTACGTTAAATAGCTTATGTAAAATTTTAGAGTGCCAGCCAGGTGACATTTTAGAATACGTAGAAGACACAGAGTAATTAAATATATAAATTAAATTTTAAAATTATAATAAAAAACATGAGTTAAATTTTAACTCATGTTTTTTATTATAATGACCACTCACCATCTTTTATATATATTCTCTTTGTAACACAATTTCTATCCATTACAAGTAAACTTTCATCTTCTATACTATTACTTAAAAGCATAAGGTCATTATCTCTACAAAAATTTCTTGCAAGTTCAAGTGCATCTGATTCCATATTTAATTCTAATAATCTTCCCATATTTATGTCTCCTTATTATATCCCGTTAATATTAAATAAAAATCTATTTTTACTCTATTTATATAATAATATATTGAAAGTATTATATCTACAATTTAACTACTTATATAATACCCATTTTTAAAATTAAAAATCACTAACCATAATTATGGCTAGTGATTCATTAGAATATATATTTTATATAAGACATTATAGGCATTTATTAATATCTACAAGTTATGCTAATTTTTGATTTAATGTTTCTACAAAAGAATTCATTTCCTCAAAATATTCTTTACTAAAATGACCTTCAAAGCCTATTAAATTTTTAAACTCTTTAGGTAAACTTGTATCTATTTTATTTATTTGGTTATTATCTTTATTTATAGTGAAAAATCCTAATTTTTTAAATTGAAAATCTTCTATATTATTTTCTATAAATTTTTTAATTTCATTAGATATTTCTCCATTAACTAAGTTTATACCTATTAAGATATTATCATATTTATCTAAATAAAAAGATGAATTATATTTTGTATTTCTAACATCAACCTCTGAATCTAATTTTTCTGATAAAGACATTGCTAAATTTTTAGTTATTCCATTATTACTTCCATATGCTATTAAAGTGCACATTAACATTACCTCCATCATTATTTAGTGTGTATTATTTATTCAATTTCTTCCTTATATGTTATACTATATACTTTTTTTCTTTTTTATGCAACTGTTTTTATAAAAAAATCATATTTTTTAATAATATTCAGCATTTAGTATATACTATATATTAATTTTGTATAAAACAAAAAAAATTCTTAGAAAAAATCTAAGAATTTTTTAATCAAAATATTAAACATTTGCAGAACTATCATTTTTTAAGCTATTAAAATATTTATAAAGTTCTTCTTCTTTTTTAAATAAAGGTAAATTCATATTTTTATGAACTTTTACAAGCCAAGGAAGATTTAATCCAGCATTTACTATAGCTTTATCTTCTTTAAATACAGTTTTACAATCTCCTTCTATTACTACATTTCCTTTATTAAGCACATATATGTAATCACAAATTTCATATATCAAATCCATATCATGACTTGATATAGCTATTTTAATTCCTTTATTACATAAATCTTTTAATATTTTTACTATGGCCTTTGTACTTTCAGGATCAAGTCCTGCTGTTGGTTCATCTAAAAGAACTACTTTATTTTCCATAGCTATTACAGATGCTATTGCTATTCTCTTTTTCTGACCATAACTTAAAAAATGTACTGGCTTATTTATTAAAGCTAGGGCATTAACAAGCTCTAATGCTCTATGTACTTTTTTATCTACTTCTTTTTCATCCAAACCAATGTTTCTTAAAGAAAAAGCAACATCATCATATACTCTTGAATAAAATATTTGCTTATCAGGGTCTTGAAATACTATACCTACTTCTTTTCTTAAGTTATATAAATCTTTTTTCTTATAACTTAATTCTTTATTATTATAAAATATCTTTCCATCAGATGGCTTTAAAATACCCATTAAATTCATAAACAAAGTGGATTTTCCAGAACCATTTGCTCCAATTATTCCAATCATATTACCATTTGAGAAATCTAAACTTATATTATCTATTGCTTTATTTGATTTATCGTACTTGTATGCTAAATTACTTACCTTAAACATAGTTCTCTCCTATATATGAAATTTCCCATCATACAACTTTATATCTAAAGTCATACTCATCTCCTCGTATCTTTTCATCATTCTAAAAAACAAGACTTTTATAAGTAGTGCTGTTGAATTATACGAGTTTTTTAAATTTGTATACCCAAATTTTAATTGCTGTGATTTATATATATTTTTTACTTCTTCTAAGAAGATAAATATAAATCTATACATTAAAACCATAAGTTCTAATAATGTATCTGGAATATGTAACTTTTTAAATATAATTATTAACTGATTAAATGGAGTAGTAAGTATTAAAAAATAAATAGATATAACCGAGCTCATAGCTCTTAGTAATATATGTATAGAATTCTCAATTGCAAATTTAGTTGTCCCTATATAAAAACTAAATATTTTTATATTAAATATAAAATCTTTATCTTCAAAAGATATATTAACTAAATTAAGCAAGGTTCCTATAACTAAAAAATATATAGGTATCTTTAAACACTTTATGTACAATTTAATATCAACTCTTGCTAAAAACACAATTAACATGCTTATAAATAACATTATTAATAAATGTAGACTAATACTATTAGTAATTAAAGAAATTACCATAAAAATAAAAGTAACACCTACTTTAATCATTGGATCAACATTTGTTAGATTACTATTATAAGCACATTTATCAATTTCTAGCATTTACTTTTTTTGCCTTTTCTTGAACCTAAATAATATCCTATAAATCCAGCTCCTATTGCTGCTTGTGTAGAAAATAATAAACTTTCTATTTCTCCACTAGGTGGTTCGTATAAACTACTAAACCATGGTTTATAATCTGGGTTTATTTCAGAAATTAAACCTTCTGCTTCTCCATCAGCTCCCCCATACTCAGCTTTAGAATTTAACAGTAGAGGAGTTATTATAAGTATTATTGTTAAAGCAAGTAACATAAAGTTTTTAGTTTTAGTTTTCGAATTTGCACTCATCATCTTCAACTCCTTCTTCATTATTTTGTGTTATTAAATTATATACTAAAGTAGTTAATAATCCTTCTGCTATAGCTATAGGTATTTGAGTAGTGAAAAATACTCCTAAGAACTTAACTGCAGATCCAAATACTCCTCCTGCAGGATCAGGAAATGCTAGTGCTAATTGTATTGCTGTAACAGTATATGTAGCTAAATCACCTAATGCTGCTGCTAAAAATACACTCACACCAATACTTAAATTTCTTTTTCTACAAAACTTAAATATTAAATATGAAACTATAGGTCCAACTATTGCCATTGAAAAAGCATTAGCTCCTAATGTAGTAAGCCCACCATGTGCAAGCAATATTGCTTGGAATAATAATGCTATTGTTCCTATTACAGCCATAACCGCTGGTCCAAATAATATTGCTCCTAGTCCTACTCCAGTAGGGTGTGAACAACTACCTGTTAATGATGGTATTTTTAGTGCTGATAATACAAATACAAAAGCTCCTGCTAGTGCTAATAATACCTTTTTCTTTGGATCTTTTTTAACTATTTCATTAATTGCCTTTAATCCATATACGAAAAATGGAATAAATACTATTGTCCAAAGTATTGACCATTTTACTGGTAAAAATCCTTCCATAATATGCATAGCTCTTGCTGTAGTAGGGTTTAAGAGTACAATTAAAACACCTGCTACTAAAGATAGTGTTAAATAATTCATTTTAGTACCTCACTTTTTATTATAAATAATATAAATTTTTGTGATAAATTAATTTATAAATTTAAATATAGTTTTTAAGTTTATCAGGTACAAAAAAAATCCTAATTTTTGGATTAGGATTTAAATAACATCATAAATAATACCCAAGCCTATAAAAAGCTAAGATATTAATTTTTTAATTATTTTCCTTCATCCCGAAGAAACTAATTTAATTACTGTAGGCAGGTCTCCTGGCTTGGCTTCATTTTACTACTTTCCCTTCCCATAATATATATTACAGTGGTATTTGAAAGTTTCATCAACCTTACAGTAGCGGGGACTGCAGAGGATTTTAACCTCTTTCCCTTTTAATTTTATTTCTAAAAACCTACAATAGACATATTTAATTTATCACATATTTATTAATTCTATAAATATCTTTATATTCCTCTAATTTTTTTAATTTATAAAATTAACTAATACTACTTTATCATCTTATTAACAATTTTGCCAACAAAATTTTTTATTATATTAATTTGTATATTTCTAAAAATGTTTAACTTGTTAATTTATCAATATTTTTCCAATAAATTTTATAAATATAAAATATTAATTTATATTTCCTTATATTTATACAGCCTATGTAAAAATTAATCACATATTATTTTAGAAATTCATATATTAAAACTGTAACAAATATTAAATCATAAAAAGGTGAGATTTTATGGAGAAAAATACATTATCCAGAGGACCAACTGATAACAGATATAAAGAAAATTATTATAGTAATGAAAATTATAAATACAATTATTACGACAACCCAAAATATTATAATAACGGCTATAAATCAAAGGATTATGATAATTATTACAGCTCCGCATACGACAATGATTATTACCAATACAAACAAAATAATGATTACTATAACTATGATAATTACTATAGTAATTCATCTAAGTCTAATTATTATGGTAATAATTTACAAGGTCCTCAGGGTCCTCAAGGTATTACCGGTCCTACTGGACCTCAGGGTGAACAAGGCATTCCTGGCCCTACTGGTCCTCAAGGAGAACAGGGTATTCAAGGCCCTATAGGTGTTACTGGACCTCAAGGTGAACAAGGCATTCAAGGTATTCCTGGACCTCAAGGTCCTACTGGGTCTCAAGGTCCTCAAGGCATTCAAGGTATTCCTGGGTCTATTGGCCCTACTGGTCCTCAAGGTGAGCAAGGTATTCAAGGCGTTCCTGGCCCTATTGGTCCTACTGGTCCTCAAGGTTTACAAGGTGCTACTGGTCCCGAAGGCGCTACTGGACCTCAAGGTGAACAAGGTATTCAAGGCGTTCCTGGTCCTACTGGTCCTCAGGGTGAACAAGGTATTCAAGGTGTTACTGGCCCTATTGGCCCTACTGGTCCTCAAGGTGAACAAGGTATTCAAGGTGTTACCGGCCCTATTGGTGCTACTGGTCCTATAGGCGAGCAAGGCATTCAAGGTATTCAAGGTATTCCTGGCCCCCAAGGCATTCCTGGTCCTACTGGTCCTCAAGGTGAACAAGGCCCTATAGGCCCTCAGGGTATTACTGGCCCTCAAGGTATTCCTGGTCCTACTGGCCCTCAAGGTCCTCAAGGCTTGCAAGGTATTACTGGTCCTACTGGTCCTGCAATTGATATTAATACATTAACAGCAACATTAAATTCTAATCTTACTGATAGCATATTATATGCATTACAATCGATACAAGCTTCATCTTCTACTCAAAATGTATCTGTGTCTTCATTTAATACAACTAAATCAGGTACTATAAATAGTTTTATAGATGATGATGTAGTTTTACTAAGTTCAACAAATCCTGTAAATACAAATTATGTATCTTTATGTAAGATTTCACTTATAACATTTGATGTTGCACCAAATACTTCATCGTCTTTAATAAATTATAATTGTACATCACCAGATTATTGTTGTAATGCAGGTATTGTAAAAGCTTTAAGAACCATTATAGATTCAAGTACATTCCCAGTAAATAAAAATTTACGAATAGATATTGTAAATAGTACAAATTCATCCCTTAATATAGATACAGTATATGGAATATGCCGTGGAATAATTTGGGTTAAGTTCCAAACTGATGTAGAACAACATCGTTATGGAGCTATCCCATTAAATGCTATATTTTCGGTTAATCTTAGATAGTAACTAAAATTAAAAAATCTAGTTCATTAAATATAGTTAGTGAACTAGATTTTTTTAATTTATTTATATTTTTATTATCAAACTTGATATGAATGTTGATGAAAATGCTCATGCTCACCAGTAAATCCGTCTTCATGAACATGGTCATGTCCCACTCCATTTATATGGTAATGACTATGCATAAAAGATACTTGTAATTTATTATTTATAGGATTTACTCCAACATATGCATTAACCCCAAATATTTCTTTCAGCATATCTTCTGTTATAACTTCTTCAACTTTTCCACATTTTCTTATTTTTCCATCTTTCATAACTATTAAATAATCACAATACATAGATGCTATATTCATATCATGAATTGCTGATAAAGTCGTTATATTAAGACTTTTAACTAAATCCATAAGTTGTATCTGATAACCAATATCTAAGTGATTTGTTGGTTCATCTAATATTAAAAAATCCGTATCTTGAACTAACGCTCTTGCAATTAAAGTTCTTTGTTTTTCTCCCCCTGATAACTTTGAAAAACTTCTATCACTATAATCATCAAGGCCTACTCTTTTTAGCATATTATTAACCATATCTATATCCTTTTTAGAATAATCTTCAAAAACCGATTTATATGGATAACGCCCCATTTTAACTATTTGCTCTACTGTAAAGTCAAATTGTGAATTACTTTCTTGTGCTAATACTGCTATTTCTTTAGCACACTCTTTATCTTTCATAGTAGATAAATCTTTATTATCAAGTATTAACTTTCCACTATCTGGCTTATATAGTCTATATATATTTTTAAGTATAGTAGACTTCCCTGAACCATTAGGACCTATAATTCCAACAAATGAACCTTTTGGTATATCAAATGATATATCTTTTAATATATCTTTTTTATCTATACTAAACTTTAAATTTTTAACTTGTAATTTAAGCATTAATCTCTTCCTCCAAATGAGTAATTTTTCTTAGAAATTAAATATAAGAAGAATGGCCCACCTGCTAGTGCTGTTATTATTCCTATTGGTATTTCTATTGGAGGGAAAAGTCCCCTTGCTAAAACATCTGATAATATTAAAAATATAGCTCCTATTAGTGATGAAAGAACTATAAGTTTTTTATGATCGCTCCCAGCTATTGTTCTACAAATATGAGGAACTACTAATCCTATAAACCCTATAGCTCCAGTTATTGTAACCAATGTAGCTGTTAAAAGAGTAGAAAAAATTAAAATAATTGACTTTATAAGTTTTACATTTATTCCAAGGATTATAGCACTATCATCTCCAAGAAGTAGTATATCTAATGATTTTGACATTACGAAAGATACAATTATAACTAAAATTAAAACTATAAATGGAATTAATAAAACATCCCACTTAGCTCCACCCAAACTCCCTATAGTCCAAAACAATGCATTTTTTGCTTGATTTGAATTTTTTGCTGAATATATAAGCAAATTAGTAAGTGCTGAAAATATTGTTGATATCGCCATACCAGTAAGTACTAATCTTGTTGTAGATGTGGTTTTTCCCATTTGTGTACCTATCGCAAAAACTAATACTCCAGATACCATAGAACCAACAAATGCACCAGTAGTTATACTGTTTATTCCAAGACTTGCTACTCCACCTAAAACAATAGTAGCAACAGCACCACATGATGCACCTGATGAAATTCCAAGTATATACGGCTCTGCTATTGGATTTTTAGTTACACATTGCATAAGAACACCACATATAGCAAGTCCTGAACCACATATAGCTCCTAATAATACTCTTGGAAATCTTATTTCCCATATTATATTTTGGGTCATAACTTCACCTACACCACTAAACAATGCTCCATTTGTTAATTTATTTAAAAGAACTTTATAAACTTCTCCAGGCTCTATATATGTACTCCCTATAGCTATTGCTCCAACTACTGTACCTGCTAATAGTATAGTTAAAGCTATAACCCAAAATAAGAAACCTTTCTTTTTAGAAAGGCTTCTTGTCTTATTTACAGAAACTTCCACTATTTCTTATCTCCATAAAAATAGTTATGCATTTCTTCTATAACCATAGGGTTTCTAACTCCTGGAGATAAATCAGCTAGTTTAACCACATATATTTTATTATTTTTTATTGCAGGTACATCTTTAAGTGCTGGATGTGATTTTAAGAAATCAATTTTTTCCTTAACTGGACTTCCAGCTAAATAATCAGTTACTAATATAACTTCAGGATTTTTTGCTACTATACTTTCAAATGAAACATTTATGTATGGCTTGTCAGCTTCTTTTCCAAATACATTGTTCCCACCAGCTATATCAATTAAATTATTAGCAAGTCCAGATCCTACTACCATAGCATCCTTTTCCCCTGAATCATAAACCATCATTTTTACTTTATCTTCTTCTTTCATATCTCCAACTTTATCTTGTACAACTTTTATATCATTTTTCATTTTATCTACTACTTCTTTAGCTTTATCTTCTACTCCAAATATTTTCCCAAGTAAATTAAAATCTTCATAAACAGTTTCTACTGTTGCATCTGGTGCATAAGATTTAGCCATAAATGGTGCAACCCCATTTTTTACAAGTTCCTCTGGCGAACCTGTAGTTTGTTCATTTATAGATGAATCCCATCCACTAACAAAATCAGCTCCAGTAGCTACAAATGCTTCTTTAGATATAGAGTGACCTTCTCCTACTTTAAGTTCTGGTATTTTTTTGTAAGCTTCTTCATATTGAGGAAGTATTGGGTTGTCTAAAAGAGCTGTTCCAACCATTCTATCTCCTAAGTCAAGCGCTAATAGCATTTCAGTCATAAACTGAGATAATGTAACTGCTTTTTGCTTTGGAGCATCAACCTTTACATTTACATCCTTAGCCCCATCTGAGTAAACGTATTCCAAAGTTTCAAAATTACTTGACTCAACCTTTGCCTTTGCTTCTTTTCCTTCTTCTTTTTTATTATTTGAACACCCAACAACACTAAGTGTTAACCCTGCTATAGCCATTAATGCTACGAACTTTTTTAAACTTTTACTTTTTATCATTTTTATTCCCCCATATTTTTCCTATTTTTAGTTTACTATAATCTAAAAAAAAATTAAAGCCATGAAGTTATTTAAATAAAGATACAACAAAATATACCCTATAATTTAAAACCTTCATGGCTTTTATTTTCATTAATTATTTATTTTAATTTTTATTCGTGGCTATGTTCATGCTCTCCATTGTGATCATGCCCATGTTCATGAGTGTGATCATGTTCATGTGAATGAATGCCAGTAAACCCATCTTCATGATTGTGGTCATGACCTATTCCATTTACATGTTCATGCTCGTGCCCATGAGTGTGAGTATGCTCATGAGAACCACAACAGTTTTCTCCTTTACCACAACATCCATTAGTGTGTGGATTATGATGTAATCTAAAGTTTCTTTGTAAAAACATATCATTTCCCCCTGATAGTTCTATTAATTTTTCTATATTTCAAATATTTTCTCCCCCTACATACTTTTACTATATTCGATTTTTCTTTAGTAGTAAATATATCGTTAAATTTTCTGAAAATTTAGTTTTATACATAATTTTACACATTCTTTCATATTGTTTAATTTTTAGATTATATTTTATCTTTTATAAGTTTTTTCACATTCTTATTAATATCTTAAAATTATTAAATTTAATATATTAACTTTTAAAATATAAAAAAATAGCTTCTAAAAAATTTTTTAGAAAGCTATTTTTTCTATAATTTATAAACTATCTCTTATTTTATAATCTAACATATCTATATCTTCTTTATCAGTAAATATACTATTTACTATATAATCTCTTTCACCAATATTATTGGATTTATATATATATCTTTTAAAAAATTTATCTACTTGTTGATTATTCATTTTAGGCTTACTCCAAGTTGCACCTAAATCAAATGACTTACAAGTATATAAATTATTATATTCTCCCCATTGAATATAAAGTTCATTTTTATTATTAATCAAATGAGGAAATAAGCACATTAATTCTGTTTTTATAAGTGTTAATTCTAATATCTCAAATTTATTATAATCTAAAAATCCCTTTATATATTGACAATGGTATTTGCCTTCATTTTCTTCAGCAAAAACTATATTATAATATCCTCTCACATCTTTTATAACGGATAAGTATATTTTTCTTTTTTTAGAATTTGTAATTTGAAAAGGTTTAGACCATTCGTTAAAATTCTTATTAAATATTGACACAAATAATTCTTCAACCTCATCTACATTTTTAAAGTAAAATAAAATAGGTATATCTTTATCCCAAATCACTTCAAAGTTACTAATTATACTCATTGTATTATATGGTATATAATCAACTATATCTTTTTCAAAAAAATTTTCTCCTCTATTTATATGTATCAGATTACTTATAGTTGGATTTTGTTTATTTATTAGATAATAAAATATGTGACTCTCTTTTGAAAATTTCTTAATATATGGAAATTTTATTAAAAAATTTTTACAGTCATATTTAATTAAAGTATCCATATATACATCGTCTTCTATGTTTATATTAAGTAGCTTTCCTTTTTTATCATTTAATATTCCATATACATTATTATCTTTGTCTATATCCATATGAACATCTACAAAAGAATAATCTCCATTTATGATTTCTTTTTTATAAACTTCTTTTGTATCTGATTTAATATCTTCATATATTATATTATCATTTAACTTAAATATATTTAAATCTCCATTTAATTTTTTAATTAATATTTCTGTATCATTAAAAAACATCTTAAAATCCCTCCCTAAAATCCCTTATATTTATATTTATTTTTAATAATTTACTTTATTCACGTTTTAGACAAAATCTATTTATAACAAGTAACATATCTATGAATAAATCATATATTTAATTAAAGAGAAAAACAAAGATTTCTCTTAATAAATACAGGAAAGGATATATAACATGGAAGAAAATAAGACTACTAGAGTAAATAGAACTGTTAATTATTATTCTGATAGACCTGATTATGATCGTCATATGGAAAAACACAATTGCCATTGTGAAAGACCTCATTACGATCATTGCCCAGAAAAACCAGAATATGATCGCTATCCAGAAAGACCTGATTATGATCATTGCCCAGAAAGACCAGAATATGATCATCATCCAGTAAGACCTAATCATGATCATTATCCATCAAAACCAGATTATGATCATCATCCAGTAAGACCTAATTATGATCATTATCCTGTTAAACCAGAATACGATCATCATCCAGTAAGACCTAATTATGATCATTATCCTGTTAAACCAGATTATGATCATCATCCAGTAAGACCTAATCATGATTGTCATGATGAAAAACCTAAGCATGAATGTTGTGAAGATAAACCTAATTGCGACTTTTGTTCAGAAAGACCTAAACCAGGATGTTGTTGTCCTGATTTAAATTTAAAACCAAATGGATGTACAAAGTGCTGTGACCCTATAAAAGTTAAATGTCCAGATATCCATTGTGCAGTATGTACACCTATATTAGCCGATAGAATATGTGCATTTGCATGCACTGACCAAGCAATAACTAGCTTATTCGATGGTTTGCTATTTACGATAGATAATCCACCTATGGGCGGTTTCCCAGAAGGGGCAAGTGTATGTATAGAAAAAATTGCTGTACAATACACTTGTGCTGGATTCACTAATGCGGCACTACCTATAACTATATGTTCATTTACTGGAACAATTGGAAATAGAGGACCATTAGGATGCTCAACTACTGCTACTCCATTATTCAATAGTTATGAGGGTTCAATAACACCTAGATTCCTTTGTCATGATAATGGTACAAAAGCTACTTTTGGTCATACTGCATTAAATGCTAGCATTAATGGAATTCAATATATAGTTCAAGGTTTTATAGGCTGTACACCTTTCACAGCTAGAACTGATATATTAGTACCACGTCTTTATGCAGATATTAATTTATTTGGTAATATTTGCTTATCTAACATTAACAATGAATTAACTTTAAGAGCAAATTTTGATATTGATTTATTAGTTAAACAAATTATCCCAAGTACAGACGGTATACTAGCAGGTGGGCTTACATTCACAGCTCAAATACTTGATGTATTAAGAATTAATGAAAGACTTTTTGCTTTAACTCCAGATGAGTTAGTTGTATATTCATCACCGGATGGACTTAGCTTTAATTAAAAATAAGTTAAGTTTCTAGAATACTAAAGACTTTTAATTATGTCTGGTTATAAGAATGGGTTCATTTTAAAATAAATGAACCCTTTCTATTTTATACTCTTATAATTATCTATATTACTGATTGTAATAATCTATTCTTAATAAACATAAATATAAATATAATAATTATTTATTCTAGGAGGTTTATATATATGGATACTATACAACCTAATCCTACATCAATAATTGAAATCTTTAGTGTAGTAGAAGAATTAGTTTATGATGTATCAAATAAAAATGATGTTTTTATACCTATATCAATTACAACAGAAGATGGATTAAGTAATACAGTAGTAATTTCAAATTCAAATGAAAATAATTTTTCAATAAATAAAAATATTATACGTTATAAAAATAAAGCAATAAATTTAAATAAAATAGTAAAAATAAAAATACTTACAGAAAATATAAACTTTAAAAAATTTAAGGACTTATTATCAAAAAGATTAAGAAATTTTAATTCTTATAATTACAATGATCAAAATTCTTTTTCTAGAAAAAGAAAAGTACAAAACTTTAATACTTTTAATACTAACGATTTTAATAGAAATGATAATCTTCAAGATTATATAATGAAAAATATGGAAAATATTAAAACTATAAGTTATAATACATCTTCAGATAAATACATATCACAGTCTATATCAAAAGAAAATCTTTTAAACCCAAATACAAATTTATATATAAAAAGAAAAGAAACTTTAAATGATGTTAATTTAGACACAGATAAATTAGATGTTGTAAGTTCTATTGAAAAAAATACTCAAAATATATTAACTGAAATTGAAACAGAAGAAAAATTAGTACTTACTAATAATTCTGAAGAAGTAAAAGTTTCAAAACCTATAAATACTGAAGATATAAGTGTATTAACAGATTTAGAAATAAAAGATTTTAATATTTTAGCAAAACAAACACCTACACAAGCAATAAATAATATAAATCAAAATAAAGTAGATGCTATCACTAATATAACTCCTAACTATTTAGAAAACACAATATCAGGTATAGATATTCAAAGACAAATTATACCTCCTACAACTGTAGAAGTACTAGATTTAGCTCCTGTAAATAGATTTGTAAATAAACATGAATTAGAAGGAAAACTACTTAGACTTGATCCTACCGGTGAAAATTATATAGGTGTTTTTTTAGATGATGGAACTTTCGAGCCTTTAAAATTAACATTTAAAACATTTAATGTAATTCCTGAGGATACAATTAACGTAGTTGGAAATATATACAGATCAAATCTAAAAAAATCTTTAACACATATGGATATATCTAAAGATCCACTAATAGAATCTTTAGATGTAAGTTATAACAACAATCTAGTAAAATATCAATCAGAAAGCATGACACCTTTAAATGAACTTATAACTCAGCATAAATCTACAATTAAAAATATAACTAATGAAGTTGAAACTGCATCTGTAGTTTCCAAAAGTTCTTATGAAACTATTAACAGTATAAAAAATGTAGAACATAGTACTATAGAAAACATTAGTGATATAAAAATGAGTTCTGTTATTAATTCTACTGAACTTATAAAAAGTAATCACCAAGTTATAGAAGATGTTGATTTAAATAAAAATACTTCTAGTGTAGTTAAAGATATTAACTTAGATAATAATGATATAAACTCATTAATATCAGAAGATATTAATGGAGTTGTTGAATTTACTGGCAATGGAATAATGATTGTAAATGATGATTCAGATATATTAATTTACTCTATACCAAAAATAAACTCTGTTAATTAAATTTAAATCAATTAAATAAGGACCATATTAGATGGCCCTTATTTGTCTTTTTTGTTAAAATATTTTTCTTTTAAAGTTAATATTCTATATACACTTTCATCAATTCTATCTTCTGTTATCTTATTATTTTTTACAGCTAATTTTATTTCTTCTATAACAGATTTAGTAGTAGTTATATCGCTTCCAATTAATATGATATCACTTCCAGCATTAATAGATTTAACACTAGCTTCTTCTATAGATAAATTATTACTTATAGCCTTCATATGCATATCATCAGTTATAACTACTCCTTTAAAGTTCATTTTCTCTCTAAGTAATTTATTTATAATATTTTTAGATAAAGTAGCTGGATTTTTACTATCTATTTTCTCAACCAATATATGAGATACCATAATTACATCACAACCTTTACTTATTGCTTTTTTAAAAGGAATCAATTCAAGATTTTCAAGTTCTTTTAAACTTTTTCCCACAATTGGAAGATCATAGTGTGAATCTATATCCGTATCTCCATGTCCTGGGAAATGTTTAACTACAGGTATTACTCCTTCTTTTTTTAATCCATTCATGGTAGCTATTCCCATAGCTGAAACTATCTTTTCATTTGTTCCAAAAGCTCTATCCCCTATAACAGTATTTTTAGGATTGCTATATATATCAATTACAGGTGCAAAATCCATATTTATATTATGTTCTTTTAAAGTTTTCCCTAAATTCATACCGTTTTTATATGCATAATTAGTATCACCTTTATCCCCTATATCTTTTGCACTTTCAAACTTAGTTGTATCATTTGGAAGGCGACTTACTCTTCCACCTTCTTCATCTATTGATATAAATAAAGGTATTTTTTTATCTATATTATTTATATCTTTAGTTAATTTTTTCAATTGATTTGAATTTTCTATATTACGAGAAAAAAGTATAATTCCTCCTATATTTAAATCATTTACCAATATATTAATTTCTTCATTTAAAAATTTCCCATTAAAGCCTGCTATTATCATTTGACCTATTTTTTCTTCAAGACTCATTTTACTTATCTTATCTTTTATATTTGATACTACTCCTATTACTAAACTATTTTCTTTCATTTCAATAATCACTCTTTTTTCATCTTTTATTAAAGTGTATAAATCTTTATTAAAAAAATGCTTAGTGTCAATAACTTTCCATCCATCACTTTCTAACTTTTCTATATATAAAATAGTTTTTTTATAACTTTTATTTATATTTTTTATTCTATAACCAATACTAGCTTTAATATTATCATTGTTTAACTTATAATTTCGTTTTTCTGCATTAATTGGAACTTGTAATTCTTTTATTATACTACAAGATTTATATCCTTTATCTAATTTATATAAATTTGAAAAACCTAAATAATCTTGTATTATAGTTATAAATATAATTATTATTGAAAAAATTATTATAAAATATGAAATATAATTTTTGATATATTTAGTACTTAACTTTTTCTTATACAGTATAAAAATTAATATACAACTTATCATAGTTAATATAGGTGTAAATATATTACTTTCATTTTTAATTATAAAAAATACACTTCCCAATATAAACATATTTACCGATCTATCAAACAAATTTATATTCTTCTTTTTATTTTCTTTTGTAGTTAAAATTATTAAAACAGCTATTATACTCATAATTACCATTAGTAAATTTATTATATCTATATTTAAAAAATAAACTAATGCTGGTCTAATTATACCTATAAGTAGAAACATACAAATCCCAAATATAGTATTTATAGTATAAGATTTTTTCCCCTTTATGTAATTCACACAACCAATCCTTAATTTTTATTTTGTTACCTTAAATTTTTTGCAATCTGTTGCATAGTACTTCTAAAATTTAAAAGCCCATATCCCATATTCACATTAGGATATGTATATATATCTTTTTTGTCTGCCCCAATCATTAGATAGGTTTTTATAACTTCTGTAAATAATAAGTTTCTACTATAATAACTTTGAGTCCTTAAATATTCCATTAAAATAGCTGCAACCCCGCTAACAATAGAACTACTTATTCCAGTACCACTTGCCTTTATATACTCATTATTTTTATAAGGACCTATTATATCTACACCTGGTGCTACTATGTCTGGTTTTATAGGATTTTGATTTATAGTCCCTCTTGAAGATCGAATCCACATACTATCAATTTTATTATTATATCCACCTACCCCTATTACACTATCTGTTGCAGCAAACCAAGTAGTTGTAGAAAAGGAATTAGAATTTATAAATCTAGTTTCTTCATCTATTAAGTTCTTGTTAGGTAAAAATACATCATACTCACCAGTTATTATAAATTCAGGCGTTAACCTTAATGTCCATATACCAGGTTTTATGTCTGTTAAGTTTATAATTAATTCTTGAGTTCCTGATTTCATCCAAGGATATAAATATCTTATTTCATAATTAGTTCTTTCTATGTTAAATCTCCCTGTATATATCTCTTGATCTGGGGTATAAACAACAGTATAACTTAATTCTCCAGATGGAGATATAATAGACGCATTTATTTTGTCTGGTCCAATACAACTTACTACAATTTCTAAGTTTTTTTGCTCACCAACTTGAATTAATATATCTGAAACAGTATTCATATCATCTATTGTTCCTCTATAATGAGTATCTGTATTTCCTTCATTTCCTAACCCACTTACTATAATAGTACCTGGCCTTACTAATCTATCGAATGCTTCAAGCATACTAGTTAAAACTACAGCTTCACTTTTTCCTCCAATAGTTAAATTTATTACCATTCTTTTTTGAGTTCTTTCTGCAACTTCTATTGCATATTTTATACCTGCTAAAAAATCAGTTAGTTCATAACTAATCCTACCTTCTTTATATACTCCCTCATGTTCTCTTAGCTTTACTATTACAAGATCACTATCTAATGCTATACCTCTATATGAATTATTTAGTCTGCCAGTTCCTGCTACTATACCCGCTGCTATAGTTCCAGTTCCAATTGTATCTTGAGTCAAGCTATCATCATTTTCACTTATGTATCTATTAATTTCTTCACGAGTAAATTCGCTTCCAAATTTTAAATCTTTTGGTGGATTTCCTTTATCAGTTGTTTGATCCCATATAGATAGTATTTTTGTAGTATTATCACCTCTTATAAAGTCTGGGTGTAAATAATTTATTCCAGAATCAAGAATTGCAATAATTGTATCTTTGCCAGTAGGATTAATATATGGATTTTGTTCAATATAATTTACTCCAGAAACACTTCTTGGCCTTTCTCCTCCACTAGTATCTACTCCCATCTCTATAAGTGAACTCATAGGTATAGACCTTATCCAATCAAATACAGAATCCATATTATTAAAAGTAAGTTCATCAAAATTTTCATCTACATAAAGTGATGCTAAATTTTCATTTAATATAATGTAATTTATAAGATTTATCGTAGCTAAGTCAGCTTCTAACTCAGGTACATTACCGTTGTAAATTAATATATATGATTTTTCCATAAAACACCTCCTATAAATTATTTCAACTGGTCAAACATACCCCTTATATCTAATACACCATATCCATACCTTACATTTGGATATTCTATTTGATTGTTTCTAGTTGCTCCTGCTCTTATATATGTCCTTATTTTTTGAATAACAGCTTTATCTTTATAATTTCTATCAACTAACGTATATTGCATCATTAAAGCTACTGCTCCTGTAACAAAAGCTGATGCTACTCCACTTCCTGTAACTGTAGCATATCTATTACCTAAATAAGGTGCTATTATATTAACCCCTGGTGCTATTATATCTGGCTTTTCAAGCCTACCTGTAGCACCTACTATAGGTCCCCTAGATGAGTCTGGCCATAAACTATTTTCTATACTGTTATATGTACCTACACTTATAGTGTCTCTATATGTAGCTGGATAAGTTATTGTATATTCTGGGTTACTATCTCTAAATTTTGTTCCTTCATTTAAAAAATTTTTTATTGGTAAATATACATGATAAGTTCCATTTGTTATATACTCTCCTATAAGTCTAATTGTCCAAATTCCTGGTTTTGCATCTACTAATCTAATTACAGTTTGTTGTTGTCCTGAATACGCAAATGGATATGTAGTCCATATATTGTAGTATGTATTTTCAATATTAAATAACCCTTTAACAAAACTAAAATTTGACACAAGTGATTCTTTACTTTCTTCTCCAGATGGGGATATGACCACTATATTTGCTTTATCAGGCTTATTTATCCATATATCTATTTCTAATTCTTTTTCTTCTTGTGTTATCTCTAACAATACATCTTTAGCATCTCCAATAAATTCAATATTTCCTGTAGCATGCTCGTTTCCTCTTCCTTCATTCCCAGCTGCTATAACTGCGCATATTCCATATTCATAAAATAAGCTATCTACAAGTAAATCAGTTCCTCTGACTATTGAGTTGTTACTACCTAAGTTAACATTTTGTACCACAGGTTTTTCTTCTTGAATGCCTTTTGAATATATATATTTTGTTGCAGCTAATAATGTAGCACTGTTATAAAACCCATCAATTTTTTTTACTTTGACAATTACTAAGTCACTACCTTCTGCTACTCCTTTATATTGATCATTTAAATTCCCTAATCCTGCACATATTCCACTTAATGCAGTTCCTATACCTTCTTCATCAATTGATAAATTTGGATTATTTTCTGCTATAGCTTTATTAATATCTTCTCTAGTGTATTCTGTTCCTATATTAAATCCTTCTGGAGGATTTCCTTCTATTGTTTGATCCCATAAATATAATATTTTTGATGTTCCATCTGGATATATAAAATCTGGGTGTAAATAATCTATCCCAGAATTTGAAATTCCAATTATAACTCCTCTACCATCAATATTTATATTAGGGTTGTTTTTAAAAAAATTGGCTCCTATTTCTTCTAATGCCACATAACCATTTGTTGTATCTCTACTTATTGTTGTTAACTGTGCCATCTTTACATATCTTTGTATCCTAAATATGTTTTCAAGACCATATATCTGACCTAGTTCTTCTATTCTATTTTTATTTATATATAATATGCCAAAATTATCTGCTATTTTATAAAACTTAAATACGCTACCTAATTGTGCTAATTCTTCTTCAAAACCATCAAAGTAATCTATAACAAACAACGGCATAAAGTTTTCTGAATTAACTTCTTGATCTCCAAATTCTCTAGTACTTGTTCTTTTAAAATTTTTTAAGTTTTTTCCAAACATTAATACAGATAAATTTGAATTTTCTATTAGTGTATTTTCTATTGTTTTATCATCTAACTTTAAATATATATCTACATTTCCGTTTTCCACGTTAACTGGCTTAAATAATAATTCCCATTTTCCTAAGTCTATGCAATCATTTGAAGTAAACTTTATATTTATATTATTTTCTTTATTAAAGCAAACTTTAATTTTAGTGTTGTCTATAAAATATTCTTTTTCTATTAAGTTTTGAGATATATTTTGAATTTTTTTATTAGATGGGCTTATTATTTGAAAATCAACATTACCATTTATATTTTTAAATATATTAATTTCTAGAAAATTTTTACGTTCAAAAATTTTTAATTCTACTTTATCTTCACTATTATATTTTTTTAATTTTATACTTTTTTTAAGATACATATTATGTACATATTTATCAAATATAGACATATCCATATTATTTATTTCATCTATTTTATAATTTATATCTATCATTGTTGGTATATTTAAATCTTTAGATTTATCAAATATAAAATCTATATCTTTAATTAAGTTTAAGTCATTAAATTTATTAAAATTTTTATTTATATCTATTTTGATAAATATATTCTTATATTCATTTATTGAATTTTTTTCAAAGTAATTTAAATTTATATCCTTCGTATAATTTTTTATAATTTTTTTATCAGGATATTGCAATTCTACATACCTTTTTATCATATTTAATTCATCATTTGATTTTAAAATTATTATTTTATAATAATACTTTAAAATTTCTATAACTATATCTAGTCTTTGACTTAATACTAAAATATCATTATCATATTTAAAAATAACTTCACAATATATAAATATCCCTCCTTAATTACTCCCTCTAATACAACATTATATGTATATTTTTTTTGCGAATGATAAATTTTTCTATTATAAGTTTTAGTTTCTATATTAAGGGTAAATTTTTTATTATAGTGAACAAATTTGAGGTGGGTAAAAAATGAAAAACATAATATCTAAGACATTAGTTTTTATAGGAGCAATACCAACTGCTATATTTTTTAAATATATGTTTGGAACTGTAAATATGCTAGTTGGTATTACAGGTTTTATGGCAGCATTAACTTTGATGGAAAATGACTATACAGCAAATCCTATAAGAAATACTTTAAGGTTTATTTTTATAGAGTTATTTCTTGGATTGTCAGCTTTTATATCATCTTTTTCTGCTCCTCTAACCTTAATCTTCACATTCATAGTTGTATTTTTTATAGTATATATATTTACATTTGATACAAGTAAACCAATATATATGCCTTTTATATTCTGTTATTTATTTATGCTTTATATGCCAGTAAAGCAAATTGATATGCCAAATAGAATAGAAGCTTTAATACTTTCAGGTATACTTATAATGTTAGTTCAGATGTTAGTAAATAAAAATAAGTTTTGGAATAAGTCAAAATCCTCTATATGTAAAAATATTAATTTACTAATTGATGAAATAGACCTTTTATTAGAAAAAAAAGATATAAACTTATTAAAAGAAAGTAGCAAAAAATTAAGTAAACAGCTTCAAACTCTTTCTCAGAGCTTATACTCTAGAAAGGAAAAGACCTTTTTAATTTCTGATAAAAGTAGGCTTTATTTATGTATAGTTCAAACTCTTGAAGGTGCTAATAT
This sequence comes from Paraclostridium tenue, assembly GCF_039521565.1. Classification (NCBI taxonomy): domain Bacteria; kingdom Bacillati; phylum Bacillota; class Clostridia; order Peptostreptococcales; family Peptostreptococcaceae; genus Paraclostridium; species Paraclostridium tenue. The sequence goes on along the minus strand of NZ_BAAACP010000016.1, from coordinate 13,300 downwards.
AATTTTAGAAAAGTCTATACAAGATATAGATAATTTAGGTAAGTATGATGATGTTTTAGTAAAATTAAAACTTCAGTTTAATAACATATTAAAATTTATGAATGAAGAAAAAAGTAATAAAGAACTTAAAAATCAACTTAATGAATTTATATATGAAGGAGATGACATTCATTATTCCCACTATATTTCCTATGAACTAAGACAAAATATGACTTTATTAAGAGATATGTTAGATAATTTAGAAAATGGGGGATTATCATATAGTGATAAAAAATATGGGATTAATGAAAAAATAAAAGAAAGAGAAATTATTAAAAGACGTTTTAATAGAAATTCTCTTAGATTTACTTTTGCATTTAGAATTGCCTTACTCGTTAGCTTTGGAGCTTTTATAGTAGATTATTTTGATTTATACAAGGGTAAATGGATGGTATTTACGCTTTCATCTGTTATACAACCTTATATAGAATCTAGTGAAACTAAAATGATAGATAGAATAAAAGGAAGCTTAATAGGTATATTATTATTTGAATTATTATTTCATCTTATACCAAGCATGGAAGTTAAAATGCTTATAGCATTTACTTGTGGATACATAGGTTTTTATTTTAAAGACTACGCTAAAAAAATGATATTTATGACTGTATTTGCACTAAGTATGGGGGCTACTAATAATGATTTTAATATATTATCTTTTGATAGATTAAAATTTATATTAATAGGTTGTATTATTGCATTTATAGCAAACAGAATAATATTCCCTTATAAAATAAAAGATGTAACTAAAAATCTAGTTAAAAAATCAGTCGAATTAAATAATAATTTAGCTACTATTTTAGAAAACTTAAATATAAATAATTTAGATATCCATAATTTAAGAGAAACAATTTTAACTAATAGACTTACAAATGATAAAATTAATATAAATAATAATACAATTTTATCTGATAGTATTGGAAATTTTTTAAATAGCGAGCGTATTATAATGAGTAATTTGCGTGTTTTTAAAAGTAGTATAAAAAATAATAGAATAAGAAATTTGGATATAGGCAATGTATGTAAGGAAATGCAAAAATATGTAAATGGTGATTTAAGTAAAGATTATGTGATAAAAAACTTTGATAACTTATCAGAAAGAGATGATAAACTAATCTTTATGAACATTTATGAAATATTTAGAAATATTGATAATGCAAAAAAATATGCTAATGAAATAGAATCACTTTAAAAAATTAAAAGCTGTAAATAAATTTGTTTACAACAAATTTATCTACAGCCTTTAATTTAGATATTACTTAAGTTGATTGAATAAATAATTGATTCTTTAACTTTACAAGGAGTTTTTTTCATACAATTGTTGCCTATGATTTTAACACCTTTAGTATCTAATAAATTACATATAGCTTGTCCATAAGTAATTTTATTATTATATTTAATTTTATTAAAATCATAAGCCCCAATGTTGTATAATGCAGTAGATGTCTTTCCACATAGGTGTATAATACAATCATCTAGTTTATTTGAAACTCTATTTATTATATTTAAAGTAGTTACACTAACTATATTCTCGTAAACCTTAGGCCCAACTATATTTACATCTCCCACTGGATCACTATAAGATATTATCTTAGCTCCATTTTCATATCCTTTAATTATATAATTAACGATATTGTCTTCTATTAATTTCATAAAATCATTAATTTGATTTTTGTTTTTTCTAATGCCTTTATAAAAATATTTTAAATCTATAAGTAAAGATATAATAGTAATAGGTCCACAAACATTTAAAGCAACTACTTCACCTTCATTGTTTAATATACTTACAGCTTCTAATACTTCGTTTATCCTTCCTTTATTAAAATCAATATTTTTAATATTAAATAATTCATCTAAACTATTATAAGCATAACTTTTTACTCTAGGAGTACTTTTCAAATCTCCTAAATTTATAATTCCTCCAAAAGCTTCTGCTTCGACAGTAGTGCAAAATGGAACTTTACATATACTATCATTTTTATATTTTTTTAAACCTTTAGATATATAAGCTATATCATATTTATTTGTATGAAAATCTGGAAACTTTATATCTAAAGCTTTAATTAAAGCTATGGGTATGTTTTCATTATCATTTTGGTTACAAATAAAATTCATTTCCATTTTAACGTCCTCTACTTAAATATCTTTAATAAGTCTTTCTTTTTTAAATTAGTACCTATTATAGTAAGCTTAGGATTTGTGTTTTTAACTCTTTGTTTTATAGTATATTGCTTATTTACATAGTTAAATTCCAATAAACAATCACCACTGTCTACAAACCCTTTGCATCTTATTATATTCCCAAACGTGTTTTCGCTTAAAATTTTAAATATATCTTCAATTTCCTCTACACTATATGATTTTATAGGGTTTATAGATATTGATTCAATTGATTTCATACTTTCAGTTATGTTTTTTCTATTTTTACAATCTAAGTTATCCGAAATTTCATCACTTAATAAATTTAATACTTCAAATAATTTAAAAAAAGATATATTACTCCAATTTTCATTTATTATATGAGCATTTTTATTAATATTCCTTAAAGATTTAATTATATTATCTAAATTATTTTTATCTATAAATTGACTTTTACTTATAATAATAATTTGAGCATTTTTTATTTGATCTTCAAAAAAATCTCCAAAATTATCTATATATTCAAAGTAATTTACTCCATCAACTACAGTAATTAAAGAATTTAAACTTAAAACTTCATTAAGCTTAGAATCATTTATCATAGTTATTATTTCACTTAATAAACCTACCCCTGTTGGCTCTATTATTATACGAGTAGGATTAAAATTATTTATAACTTCTAATAAAGTGTCTTTAAAATTTAGTTTTATGCTACAGCATATACATCCATTTTGAAGTTCAATTATATCAAATCCATCTTTTTGTATAATTTCTTTGTCAATCCCTATTTGTCCAAATTCATTTTCAATTACAACTACTCTTTCATCATTAATGGATTCTAGAAGATTTTTTATTAAAGTCGTTTTTCCTGAACCTAAAAACCCCGATATTATATCTACTTTTATCATATCATCACCCTTTAGAATTTTAAGCAGTTTGTAAATAATCTTTCGTAACCATCTTTTGTAGATAGTTCAAAATAATCTATATCACTTGCTATGTTATCCATACTCTCTCTAATATCTTTAGATAATAAACTCATTATAGCTCCTGTTTTTGAAGAATTCCCTATATATTTTATTTTTTCCTTTAGTTCTTTTGGTATTATACCAACACCTACTAAACTATCAATACTTAAGTGCTTTCCAAACTGACCAGCTATTATAACTTCATCTAAGTCAGTTATTTTAATACCTACTTTATCTGCTAATGCATAAATACCAGAAAGTATAGCTCCTTTTGCAAGCTGAACTTGTCTTATATCTTCTTGAGTAATAGCTATTTCTTTTGTATTTTTAGTTAATACAAATCTTCTTTTTTTATTTTCATCTATTATACATTCACTTAAATAACCTAGTTTATCATCTTCTAAAATCTTTTCTTTTTTAACTATTCTTCCTGTTTTTCCTATAAGATTTAATCTAACCAATTCACTTATAGCATCAACCATGCCACTTCCACAAATTCCACTTGGAATCTTATCTCCTATAACCTTTAGATTTATAGATTCTTCAATTTTTACATTTTCAATAGCTCCATCTCCAGCTCTCATACCACAACTTATATTCATACCTTCAAGGGCTGGTCCAGCTGCACAAGAACAAGAAACTAACTTTCCTTTTTTAGATAAAACCATCTCTCCATTAGTCCCTATATCTATAAATAATACATTTTTATTCACATTTTTCAAATCACAAACACATACTCCAGCTACAATATCAGCACCAATATAACTTGATACTCCTGGTAATAAATAAACCTTTCCAAAATTTGAAATCTTTATACCTAATGATTTTGCATCAATATTTTTACTTTTTACAAATACTGGCGCATATGGTGATTTTCCTATTGATATAGGATTAATATTTAAAAGTATATGCATCATTGTAGTATTTGCAGCTATTGAAACTTCGTATATATTTTCTCTATTTACGTTATTATTTTCACATAACTTTTCAATTAATTTATTAATGCACTCTATAATACTTTTATGTAGTATATCTAGTCCATTTTCCTTTGTTTTTATAAAGTTTATACGAGATAATACATCTAGACCATATTCCTTTTGTGGATTTATTTCACTTTCCGAGCTTACTTCAAATTGATTTTTTATATCAATTAAAGAGCAAACTACTGTTGTGGTGCCTATATCTACAGCTATTGAATATAATTTATCTTTAGTATCATCACATTCTAAACCTATTAACTTTTCTCCTAAACAAACCTTCGTAAATTTATTTTTTTCAAATAAGTTTGGAATATCTTTTAGTATTTCATAATTATCTTTTAAATCACAATTTATAGTGTTTATTAATATTTCTTCATAAGACAAATTATTTTCTAAAGTCGGTTTTTCTAAACCATATGTACTTTTATTGAGAATTGGATTTTTTTTAAATTCAGGCATATACCCATCTACCAATATTTTGTGATTAACACTTTTAGTATCTAAAAATTCTAAATATAAATCTCCCTTAGGATAAACTAAGCAACTGAGCCTTATATTTTTATCTATTTCTTCTTTAGTTAAAAATTTAAGTTCTTCCTTAGTTAAATCATTTATGTCTCCACTTAATATTTTAATTTTACATTTCCCGCAAAAACCTTTTCCACCACATGGACTTTCCATTCCCAAGTTATGACTTTGTATTATATCTAAAAGATTATTTCCTATTTCAAACTCATAGCTTTTGTCACCCGTGTATAAAAAACTCATAAGTTACCTCTTTATCTATTATAATTTTTTGCACATTCTAATAAAACTTTTATGTTATCAAGCTTAGTTCTAACTCCGATTCCACAAGCTGGAGATAATATATCTACTCCACTGTCTAAACAAGAATTACACATGGTCTCTAAACTAACTTTATCACTATTTTCAAGTGCAAATGTACTTACATTTCCCATAATAGCTTTGTTTGAAACATTTTCTTTAACCTGTTTAACATTTGTTATTGAATCAAAACTAATAGCATTACTATGTAGAGAATTTAATTCTTTATATATACTTTTTAATCTTCCACATATATGTATTATAGTTCCACCTTTAGCATAATTACTTAATTCGTCTATAATTTTATTTAAATAAAAAGCTGCAAACTCATTAAAATTTTTAGCACCTAATATTTCACCTGTTCCACTAGGGTCTGATATAGTTAATATATCTGCTCCAGCTTCAAGTTGAGCCTTACCAAAAGTTATAAGATTATCAGTTACAAAGTTCATTAACTTATGAACATCTTCTGGATTTTTTCTTATTTCTTTATAATAAACCATAGGTTCAAGTAAAGATGATGCTAAGCTAACAGGTCCTGTTAAATTTGCTATTATAGGTACATCTTTATCTTTTTCTTTTAATATTTTAATAGCATCTATAACTACTTTAGTTCTACCTTCATTTATATTTATTTTTTTTAACTTTTTATATTCTTTTGAAGAATTTATTGGATACTTAGTTACTCTGGGTTCTGTATTTTTTGTACCCATATAAACAGTAGCTCCCATGCCTTCAGCTTCTACAGTCATACAAAATGGAACTCCAAAATTTTCAAAAGCTTTATTTTTATACATACCATATGTTAAATCTGCCATCATATTTGGATTTGTATGTGCATCTGGCCATGATACATTTTCTATATCCATAACATCTTCAATTATCATATTCATCATTCCACCAGGACATATACACGGTGGTCTGTCTACTTTCTCCCCTTGTAAAACTTTATATAGTCTTTCTTTTGGATTCATTTTATACCACCTCTTTGTGAATACCTCTTTTTTTGTCTACTAAATCTTTTGCAAGTTTTACTGCTTTTGAAGCTTCATGTGCATATCCATCTGCTCCAATTTTATCTGCAAAACTTTGTGATATAGGCCCTCCACCTACCATTACAACTACATCATCACGCATATTTTCTTTTTTTAATAAATCTATAACTACTTGCATATTATCCATTGTAGTTGTCATAAGTGTAGACATACCTACTACATCAGCATTTACTTCTTTTGCTTTATTTATAAAATCAATTGGTGGTACATCTCTTCCTAAATCAAAAACTTCAAATCCTGATGTTTCTAACATTATTTTAAATAAGTTTTTCCCTATATCGTGTGTATCTCCTTCAACAACTCCCACTACTGCTCTATAGTGTTCTTGTGTTTGATGTTTTTTTAAATGTGGTTTTAATATATTTATTCCTTCATACATGGCATCTGAGCATAATAAAAGTTCTGGTATATAATACTCTTCTTCTTCATACAATTTACCTGCTTCTTCCATTCCTGAAGCTAACCCTTTAGATATCCCTTCATAAACATCAAATTTACCTTTTATATATTCATTTGCTATATCAACAACTTCTTCATCTTCCATTTCTAAAACACATCTTGCCAATTTATCTAATAAAATTTCTTTTGAATTTTCCATAACTAATTCCCCCTTATAAGTTATCTATATTAATTGGATATGACCCGAATATTCTTGCTGCATCCATAAGTGCTATAATATTTTTAGGGTCTGTTCCTATAGGAACATCACAACCAGTACTTAATATAAATCCACGCTTACTATCATGAGCTTTTTTTATACATTTTCTTGCTTCATTATATATATCTTCTATGCTTCCTCTCATTATTGTATCAACTGGATCAACATTCCCTATTAGGCAAACCTTATCTCCATAGGCATCTTTTAACTCTCCTATATCATCTATGTTATCTAAACTTAAATTGGATATCCCAGTATCAACCATATGCCCCCATACTTTTTTAGTTTTTCCACAAATATGAAGAGTAGTCCCACTTCCAGTTCTTTCAATTATCCTATCCATACATCTTTTTAAATATGGTTTTGCAAACTCTACAAAATTTTTCTCACTTATCATAGTAGAAGATGCATTAGGTTCTGCTATACCTGGAGCAAGTCCTATATCACAAGCTGCATCTATATAGTTTATAACACTTTGAGTAGCTATTTCTAAAAGTTCATGAGCCTTATCTTTATTTTTTGTTAAATCTCTTAAAAACTTGTCAGTGCCTCTTAAAAAAGATGCAGTTGTAAAAGGTCCTCCACAAGTAGTTCCAACACTTACCATAGGATTTAACTTGTCTTGAGTTATTTTAAGAGCTTCTAAAAAGTATCTAATTCTTCCATCTTTATATGGATCAATAGGTTTTAACTTAACTATCTCGCTATAGTCATTTATAGCAGGTTTGCTTATGTATGGTGTGTTATTTGTAGGAAAAGTAACTTCACTTCCCATAGCCTCTGGTATACCCTGAAGTCCTGGTCCAAATCCAACACTGTCAGGTCTAAATAAATTAAAACTTCCAACTGCTACATCAACAAGTGCATCAACTGAATGATTGTACTCATATATCGTATGTCCAAATATAGAAGAAACACTTTCACCTAAAAATGGAGAACATAAAATTCTATCCATAGGTTCACCTTTAGCAAAAGCTTCCATTCTTTCTTTTGGTGTCATTTGATCTTTAATTATTTTATACTCCATAACTCCACCTCTTTATTTATTAAATATTACATAATCATCTTACAATATATATAAATTTTCTACAAATCGATAATATCAATACCAAAAAGTTCCAATATTGATTTTATCAATATCTAAATAAAACCAAAGCTCTTAAAATAAGAAAAACTTATTTTTAGCATACTTATTTTTATTAATTATATATATTTATATTTAATATTTAATTTAGTCAATTTTATAGTTTAATTATTTTAATAAATAAAAAATACATTTTGACATTAATATCAAAATGTATTTTAATAATTTTATTCATTTAATTAAATATAAATTCTATACAGTTAAACATATCATTACATATATACTTATTAATAGTAATTTTATTTAATTTTTATTTAATATATAATTTAAATCTATTATCATATTTATTTTTAAGTTATTAGGATCTAAAGATATTCCCTCTAATGATACATCTTTAAAATTACTTTTATCTATTAATACATTTCCATCTTCAAATTTTACAGATATATCACTATCTTTAGAAAACCAATCTTTTATAAAACTATTTAATGCCATATCAACTATCCATTTATATAGTTTTAAATCTAATAATTTCACTTCTTTAACATTTAAAACTAAATCTTTATTTTTATTTAATGATGGAACGACTTCAACTTCTATAGGCGTAGTAATATTCTTAGTTACTTTATAATTTACTTTTGCTTTTAGTACATCCTTATTTATACTTATATTTACCTTGCTTATTTTATCATTCTTAGTTTCCTTTAAAAAATAATTTACTCCATTTAATATAGATTTTTGTGGAACTAAAAATTCACCTTTAACACCAACTGGATTATTTATTAACTCGATATTATTTGCTTTTATACCTGATACTGATTTTAAAAACTTTATTGTTTTATTTTCATTAATTTGACTTTCTTCTATTTTATTTATATTAGTATTTTGATTTTCAATATCTTTAGGCTTATTATTTATAAATCCTAAAAAGAAAAACAAAACTCCTATTATAATTAATGCTATTATAATTATTTTCTTTTTATTCATATATATTCTCCCTTAAACTATTAATTTTACTGTATTATAAATTTAATACCCTTTATAAATAAAAAATAAACTGCTTAAAGGTTTAACTTTAAACAGCTTATTTTTAGTCATATTCAATTTATCTTGGAGGTAATATTTCTATCCAATAATTATCAGGATCAGCTATAAAGTATATTCCCATATCTTTATTTTCAAAACATATACATCCCATTTCTTTATGTAAATTATATGCTCTATCAAAATCATCAACTCTTAAAGCTAAATGGAATTCATTATCTCCTAAATTATATGGTCTATCCCAATCTCTAAGCCAAGTTAATTCTAAAGTATGAGTAGTTACTCCATCTCCTAAATAAACTAATATAAAGCTTCCATCTTCTGCTTCATGTCTTCTTACTTCTTTAAGTCCTAATGCTTTTTCATAGAAATTTAAGCTTTTTTCTAAATCTAATACATTAAAGTTATTATGACAAAATGTGAATTTCATATCAATTCTCCTTATTTACAAATTATTATATTCTTAATTATATTAATAATAGATTATATCAATTGTATAATCAAGCGTTTACAAAAAGTTAGTATTATATTATTTAAAACTATATTTGTAAATTATAGATGATATTAAATATCCTATAAACAATCCATTTATAAAAGTAACTACGATTCTACCTATTCCAAAACTATTAAAAATCATATAACTAAAAATAATAGTTAAGATTTGAAAAATTATAGCTATTATATGATACCTAAATTTATTATTTATTTTATTTAAATTTTTATTACTTAATTTTCTTATGCTATATAAATATAAAATAAGTATAAAAAAACCTATAACTGTACTACTATGCTGAATTATTTTAAATATATGAATTTGTAACCCTAATATATCTATTTTATTTCTTAAAAAGTTTATATGTATTACAAAGTATCCTGTTTTATGGGTACATGCGTCCCATATTACATGAGTTAACATTCCTATTATACAGGAATAAGTAAAAACTATAGCTTCTTTAAAACTTTTTATATCGTTTGTGTAATTTAATAAATAAATATAATATTTTGATATAAATGTTGGCAAATTAATTATAAAAGCATCTTTTACAAATTTAAATATTAAGTAATTAAGTAAAAAGCATATAGGTAAATTTAATATTATAAAACCTATAAATGTATGACCTAAGTTACTACTTGGGTTAAATAATAAAAAATATATAAAATCTGGTGCCATTGATCCTAATATCAATCCAAATAAGTTTAAATATCTATTTTTAATAAATACCACTGCTGATGGGTGTGCTAATGTAAATGGCATAATTTTCTCCTTTAAGTTAAATTTCATACTTTCTAATTATACAATAATAATACATATAATTACTTACAAAAGTGTAATATAGAATTTTTTAAATAACCATAAGTTGCTTAAATCAACTTATGGTTATTATTTTAATTTTTATAAAATGGTTCTATATGAACTATAACTTGAATATTTTTATTGATATTTTCTCTTAATAAGTTTTCTATCCTATGTGCTAAGTCATGAGCTACATCAACAGTAATAGACGGATCTACCATTACATGCATATCCAAATATATATTATTTTTACTTCCTCTACTTCTTACATTATGAATGTCTTTTATTTCTTCTTCATTTTTAAGAATTTCTCTAATAATATCTACATCTATAACTGCACTATCAACTAAAACTTCAATTGAAGATTTAAATATTTCATAAGCTGAATGAAATATACAAATAGATACTCCAATAGAAACTATAGGATCTATAATAATAGGAACTCCAAACTTTATACCAACTAAAGCAAATATCACTCCAATAGAAACAAATATATCACTTCTTGTGTGAAGAGAATCTGAAATTAATATATAGCTATTTAATTTTTTTCCCTTCTTATACTCGTATGTTGATACAAATATATTTAAAATTAGTGTAATTAATAAAACTATTAAACTTTCATTAGTTATAACTAAAGTAACCGGATTTATAAATCTATTAGTAGCATTAAATACTATCTTTACACCCATAAATAAAAGCATTACTCCAATAAACATACCAGTTATAATCTCAAACTTATGATGTCCATAAGGATGTTTTTTATCAACAGGTTTAGATGCCAGTCTAACCCCAACTAAACCAACTACATTAGATGAAGCATCTGAAACAGAATGAAAACCATCAGCAATAATACTTGCACTATTTATAAAAAATCCAACAATAACTTTAAGAAAAGCTACTATTAAATTTGCAGATAAAATAACCCATAAGACTTTTTTTACTTCTTTATAATTGTCTTTTCTCATATTGACCTCCTAAATTAAAGCTATTAAGTCTATAAAAAAATCCATGAGAAAGTATAAAACTATCCCATGGATTAATCCACTGCTTATTAAAAGCCCAGTACATATAGTACCTGATAAATTTGTATATAATTTACTTTTACAATAATTTATATGCAAATTTTTCTAAATTGTTACTATATTAAATTATCATTTTTTAATAACTTAAGTAAAGTCGGCTCTAAGTTAAACTCATTTATAATATTATTAACTTCTTTAAGAGATTTTTCTCTTTTATCTTTAGAAACATTTCCTTTAGAAGCTCTTATTAAGATATTTTTAGGAGAATGGGCTATATCTATAAACTCAAGTAATTGAGTTTTGTATCCTATAGCTTCTAATAAATTTCCTCTAACTGCATCAGTCATAAGAGCTGAAACTCTTTCCTTTATAATCCCATATTTAGTAATTAATGAGAAATCTGAACTTTTTATTTGATTATTAAACTCATGTTGACAACAAGGCACAGAAAAAATCATTTTAGCATTCCACTTAATAGCATTATAAAGTGCATAATCAGTTGCAGTATCACATGCATGTAATGTTATAACCATATCTACCTTGTCAGTATATTTATATCCATTTATATCTCCAAGTTCAAAACTTAAGTTCTCATAGTTATATTTTTTAGCTATATCATTACATTTTTTAATAACATCTGCTTTTAAATCTAATCCTATCATTTTAACATTTATTTTCTTTATTTCAACAAAGTAATAATATAGTACAAACGTTAAGTAAGATTTACCACAACCAAAATCTAATATAGTAAGTTCTTTATAATCATTTTTCTTTATTTCATCATCTATGATTTCTATAAATCTATTAATTTGCTTATATTTATCATATTTAGAATTCACTATTTTACCTTCTTTTGTAAATACGCCCAAATCTATTAAAGGTTGTATTAACATGCCTTCTTTTAGTATATAATTTTTTTCTCTATTATGACTTTTATTTACTACATTTTTATTGTCACTTTTTTTCTTAGCTAAAAATATTTTTCCTTTTTTAGATATTTTTAAATCATAAGTATTGGTTTCAGACCAAGCACCTACTTGTTTATAATTACCATTTATAAATTCTAACATCTTTTCATTTAACATATTTTTTTCTATGTTTTCATGAAAAACTTGTTTATCTGTATATTTTTCTATTTGATAATATTCTTTTTTATTTTTTTCTTTTAAATATATATTTACTTTATTATATTCAACTTCTTTATTTAGTTTATTACTTATAACTACTTTAACAATGTTATCATTAGTTATTTCATTAATACTTTTCTTTAGTTCTTCCATAATGTCACACCTTATCATTTCTTTTTTAAGTTTCGTATATAACTATTACTATTATATATTACTATTCTTATAAGTTAAACTATTTTATATATATTTAATATTGCCAAATATATTAAGTGGTATTAGCTTGCTTTGTGTATTATTTTTATAAATAAATAGAGTATCAAAACTAGTTTGATACTCTATTTTCTTACTATTAATAAATGTTAATTTAATATTATTTACTTTCTTTTTCTTCTAATAGTATTTACTGCTAATCCTATTGATGAAGCTGCAAATAATCCTATGTATGGCAGCATACTACTGTCTGATGTTTTAGGATTGTTAGAATTATCAGTTTCATCTGAATTAATTTTATCACTTGATTCATTTTGATTAGTGTTTTCAATCTTCTCTGATTCACTTAACCCCTTTAAATCATCTTTGTCAGGCTTTTCTGTATTATCTAATTCACCTGGATCTTTCGGATCATCTTGACTAGGTTTTTTGGCCTTATCTGGTTCACTTGGATCAGTAATTTTATCTGGTTTTGTTTTTTCATTTTCACTAGTTTGTTTATAGATTTCTTCATTAGTTACAGTTTTTTCTATCACTTGATTATTTTTAGCTATTTCAAATGGATACATCTTGTTATCTATTGTGTATCCCTCTGGCGCTTTTGTTTCTTGATAATAGTAATTTCCATATGTTAAGTTATTGAATACTACTTTACCATCTTTACCTGTTACTGCCTTTGCTACTTCTTTTTTATTTGAATCAAATATTGTAAATTCTGTTCCTTCTAATACTTTCTTAGCATCCTTTGAATCTACCTTCGTTATTTCTATACTTCCAACTATCTTATCATTAGCTGAGGTTTTTTCTATTACTTGATTGTTTGTAGCTATTTCAAATGGATACATCTTGTTATCTATT